>JBFMEM010000044.1:0-8202 GCA_040753335.1 Microcaldota archaeon | reverse complement strand
GGCCGCTTTGCTTTTGTCCAAGCACTTTCGACGTCGAGTCGAGGAGGAACACGGTCGCGTCCAACGGCCTGCCTGCCTGCGTCGAAACAATTACTTCAAGCGAGTCAACGTTTCCCTCGGGGTCGACCGTGCCGTCGGCGAGGTGGTGGGGCCGCGCTTTCTCGACCAGCGCAACCAGCGTCGCCGTCTTGCCGGCCTCTACTGTCTTGCGGCTTGTCGTAGTAGTAGCAAAGCCGTCTGCCTCGACAGTTGCGTAGACGGTCGTGCCGGCGGCAACGCTTGCGAACACTGCGTCCGCTGTTGACGACCCGTTTTTTTCTCCGACGACCGTGTTGTCGTCGTTGTATAACGTCACTGAAGCGTTTTCAACTGCAACCGACGCGTTTGTTACCGGGTCCCTTCCCCTTATTCTGACTACGACCGAAGAGTATCGCGTGGTTCCGTCGGAGGGCGTGGGCACGGCCGAACTGCCCGTAGTCAGCTCGAGCATTGCCGGCCGCAGCACTATTGAGTGGACGTACCCTTCTTCTGCGGTAAAGCGGCTTGTCTTGGTCTCCAAGCCTTCTTTTGAAACGACTACCGTGACTGACGAGCCGCCGGGAACGCTGAACGACACTCTGCCGTCCGGCCCGGTTACTGCCGCGTCGCTGGTTTCGCCTGCTTCGTACAAAACGCTTGCTTCCGACACCGGGTCTCCGACCGCGTCCTGGACTTGCACTGCGACGTTGACGGCCGGCCCGCCCACTGCGAGGCCGAGGTTGCGCGCGAGGCCCAGGATTTCGTCATCGGACAACGACTTCAACTGCTCTTCGGAATAGCCCTCCTGCAGGAGTTGCCTCCTCGCCTGGTCGGCCGCAGTTTCGACTCTGGGCTGCAGGCGGATGGTCAGCGGCTTGTCGCTCAACTTAATTCGCTTCGTTACTTTCGCAAACCCTTCCTTCTCTATAATTAGCGTGGCTTGGGTGTTGGCCGGCACGTTGTCGAAGGAAGCGATTCCGTTCACCGTCTCCGCCTCGAGGGTCTCGTCGGCGTACTTCAGCGTCGCCTTCGCTCCGTCAACCGGTTCTCCCTCGGCGTTGACGCTTATCGAGAAAGTGACCGGCGCTCCTGGCGCGGCGGCTCCGCCGAACGCGAGGAAACCAAGTCCCCCAATCAAGGCAACTACAATCAAGACCGCGACTGGGAGCGAGGGGATGCCGTGGTCTTCGAGGGGGTTTACGAAGATTTTGTCGAGTGGAATGTGCAGCTTTTGCACGACCCAATCAACAAAAGCATACCACTTGTCTTCCAAAGCAGCGTAGAAACTCTTCTCCTCTCCTTCTTCAGCCATTCAGCAAAACGCCCCCTCGGCAAGTAATAACTAGGTTAGATTGACCGCAGCGAGAATAAAAAGCTTTTATTGCTGACTGAAGCGACGCGTTTTAGACGCTGCCTCGTTCCTCTCGCTTTCTGTCTTACTGAAAGTCGGGGCATACTTCGTCGAAGTAACAGGCGCTTTGGTTTCCTTTGGTGTATGCACAGTCGCACTTTAGGTAGTGATGCTCATCTTCAGTTCCGCCGATGTCATTGAATAATGCCTTTGCGCCTATCACGAGGTTCTTGTTCGGTATTAGGGAGGGAACTTCGTAGATGTAGACATCGTAGTGAGAAACTGCTTCATTGGAGTCAACGTAGTCGGTTACGTCGCGTTCGTTGAGGAAACGCTCCAAATCGGATATGCATACTTGTTGTCCGCACCCTTCATCGCAGTAGGCGTAAGAGTAATGGGGCCTCCTTGCTACGTAGGTTACGTTTTTAGTGAAGGCATTTACGAAGGTCCAGAGGCTTGCGTAGTTGACACTATCTTCGCCTCCCTCGCACGCTTCGTTGAGGAACATTATGTTCTTCCAGTACTCAAAGAAGTTACACGACGGCATGTGAAGGGTAAACGTGCCCTGCTGAACTATGGTGCTATAGACTTTTCCCCAGACGTCGCCGCCGCCGACTTGAGTGGAAACGCCTTCGCCTTCCGCGTACAATGCGTCACTTGCCCGTTCACTTTCCGTATCCCAACGCGATTTTGCCAGCCTGCCGTCAGCGGGCATTAGTCGTATGTTTGAGGTGCTTAGTTCGAGCGTGCCTGCTTTGATCGGCAGAGGAACGATGCACCCTCCACCGCACGTGACGTAACTGGTTCCGCACAGGGTTGTCGTGATTTCGGGGGCGTCGGGGTGCTTGAGTCCGCACACGTTCTCCTCTCCCTCCTCGACTGACTGCAGGTACTGGGTGTTCGTGAGCTTGGCTGCTTCGGCGGTTGCTTCCCACGCGACCAACCCTTGGCTCCACGCGTTGTCGCGCGGCCTGAGGCTCTTGAGGAACACGCCGTGGTTTTCCTGCTCGAAGCAGTCGTTCACCTGGTCGTAGTTGACCACGAAGTCGGGGTCCTCGCGGTCGTTCGTGCTCGACAAGCGCAGCGACGCCCACGAGTACTTGATCGGCCGCGTCGAGAACGCCGAGTAGGGGAAGCCTTTTTCAGCTGCTGTTGCCGCTGGCCGTTCGTCTTTCCGCCTGAACACGGTTTTGGAGAGTATTTCGCTTACGTGCCGGCGGTTCAACTCGGTGTGCTGGTCTTGGATTGTCACGTTCGAGCTTCCCAGCAAAAGCATTTGCTCCATGCCCTCGTTGACGACGTAGACGTAGGCGCCGGGTTCCGTGACTTTGTCGCGCACGTCGTGAAGAATGCCGTTGAAGCTCAGGAACGGGTTATCCAACGAGCCGAGTTGCTTGTTGTTCAAGAGCGCGTACACGCCGGCAGTAGAACCCGAGAGCTGCTCGTAGCCCATTGTCGAAACGTCGGACTTGTATACCGCGGGCACTTGCCACGCTGGCTTTGTGCCCTCGGGCATTGCGACGCTCGCAGGGTTTTTGATTACTTTGAGGTTGTATGGTTGTGCGGTTATGCCGAGGCAGAAGACGTTGAAGCGTATTTGTCCTTGGTATTCGTTTACTTGGTTGGGGTCTACGTTGTACAGCGGGCATTCGCGTCCGAAAGTGTTGGAAGCGCTTGCGTCGAACCTGAGAAGTTGTTTGGTTGAGTCGTATTCGAAGCAGTTGGGCAGGGGCATTGCAACGATTTCTGTGTCCCTGCACTCCGGCGGAAGCGAGTCGTAGTCTAGGCGCACGTAGACGGCGTCGCCCGGCATTATCGGGTCAGTGAAGAAAAGGATGGTGTTGGCGTCGGCGTCGTTGGTCGCATGGCTCCATTCGCCGGTTATGCTCGAGTCGGTCGGGGGGACGAGTTCGCCGTCGGCATTCTTGATTTTCAGCACGAGCTGCTCGTCTTCATAGCTCAGGTAATACGTGTTGCCGAGGGTCGCGTGCACTTCGCCGTACGTCAGCAAGTAGGACTGGAGTTGAGCGAATTTTTCGCCGTAGTCGAAGAAAACGTCTGCAACGCCTGACGCGAGCGCGTGGGCGACAATGCTTTCCTGCCGCGGGGGGTTTCTCGCCGAAACGTTTATCGTGTACTGGTCGCGCGTGTCCGGGTCGTACTGCTCCAACTGCATTTTCTCAGGCGTAATCGTGATTTTCAAGGGCGTCGGGTTTTCCTCGTTTCCCAAGTTGAAGTCAGCGACCTTGTAGTTTACTGCAAGGGGGTTCTGGCTGGGGTCGAGAGGCACGAGCGCGGAGTAGCCCGTCCCGCCTTGCGGCGCGCCGCCTTCCTGCTCGTACGATACGTCTATGCAGGCTTGTAGGCCGCAGTGGAAAGTGTGTTCTGTTTCGCCGGGGAATTCGACGTCGTAAGTGATGTTGTGCGCCGCGGTCTTGCACCATTTTCCTGACGGCGTTGCGCTTGTTTCCAGCGCGGAGTCGAAGGGACTGCGCATTACTCCCTCGGGCATTACGGCGTAGGAAGAGTAAGAGAACGTCACGCCACTTGGCCTTGCCCTGCTGGTTACGAAAAACGGCACGCGCAGCGTGTACTCGTTGGCGCTTCCGTCGTTTTCAATGCGCACGAACACGGTCTTGTACAGGCCGTTCGACGATTCGCTTGCGCCGCAGGAGGTTGTTGTGAAGCCGCGCGTGGAAGTCACGGCGCCCCGCGCTTCCGCGAATACGCTGTCTTCGTCGACTTCCCAGTCGAGGCTGCGCAGTATTGCCGCGTCGTCCGCCAACACGCTTGTCTTATCTCCTGCCTGGAAGTAGAAGCCTGCTTCGGTGGCGCCTTCGGGGGCGTACAACCTGAATTCGAGGTAGTACGCCTCGCCAACTGCAAGAGCGCGGGTTCCGTGCAGCACGTCCGGGCGTATCTCTTCAGCGATGCTTGGAATGCCGTCCGGCGCCGGGGTTTCCGCTGGTCCGCTCGGAGGCAGGCCGTCGACGAAACTGATTTTCTTGGCTGCGTCGGCGTAGCTGGCTAGGGAAGTGGAGTCCCACGCGCGCCGCTCTTCGTCGTAGCCGTAGAGGCCGGTTACTTCTATCATGGCGGCGCTGGTCTGGGACAAGTTGGCGGAGTAGGACGTTGACTCTACTTTGGGCGGCTCGTACGAACCGGTTTTGGAAATGTAGCCGCTTGCCGTCACGCGCAGGGCGTACTCAATGCCCGCGAGCAACCTCATTTGGCAACCGCTTTCGTTGGTTTGCGTGCAGTTGGCGATGGCTTGCGTGGAAACGCTTCCCAGGTAGACTGCAAAGAACGGCGTGGCCGAGCTGATGTCCGCGCCGGTGTGGCGGTCGAATGCCTTGAACGTCACGGCAACCGGAGGCGGGAGGAGCACGAGTGTTTCGCTGTGCCTGCCCGGAGTGAGGACGCGGCTTGGCAGCTTGTGTTCAAAGTCGGCTTTGCTGGCCATTATTACCGCGTTTCTTCCGACGGGCAAGTCGGCCAAGGTTGCCCTGCCGCGTGCGTCGGTGTAAACGCCTGGAAGCGGGAGGTAGTCGTCCAACGCTATGGTGACGTACGCTTCCGCGACCGCGTCGCCGTCGAAGTCCGTGACAGTGGCGTCGATGCGCGCGGAGTTGTTGTCGGTCGAGGCGACGAGCGTGAGCGTGTGGTTCAGGTCTTCCCCGACTTCCAGCTCGCGGCTTACGTTCGTCACGTAATTCGCCTGCAGTGCCACCGCAATCACGGTCGTCCCGACCGAGAGGTCCGAGAACACTGCCGAGCCGTTTGAAGAAGTGGTCTGGTTGCTCAGAAGCTGTCTTCCTTCGGAGTCGTACAAGAACACTCTCGCGCCGGAGACGGGTCTGCCGGTTTGGCTCTTGACGTTTATCGTGAGCGCGTCGACGTTTCCTTCCTCGTCGAAAGTTCCGTCGGGGCAGTGCCTGCACCGCGCTTGGTCCAAGAACACTGCAATGGTTGTCGTCCTTGCTTGCTCGACCATTTTCAGGCCACTGGACTTGGTTGCAAAGCCGGGCGCTTCCACGCTTGCGTAAACCCTTTCGCCTACTGGCGCGCGCAGTTCAGCGGGCGACGCGGACGAGGCGTTGGTCGAGTTGATTCGCTGGTTGTCTTCGGTAAACAGCGTGACCGTAGCGTTTGCGACGTCGACCGGCTCTTCGGTGGCCGGGTCCCTTCCGTTTACTCTCACTATCACGGTTGCGTAGCGCACTGCGTCGTCCGGCCCGGGCACGCCGCTGTCGCCTGCGCGGGCTTGCGTAGTCCTCTGCTGGCGCAAAATGATTTTTTCAGTGGCGTCCGCCCTGGCGGGGAAGGTCTTGCTCTTCGTCTCGTAGCCGTCTTTGGAGGCCGCTGCGTTGACTCGCGCGCCCGCCGGCACGTTGATCAACGCCTTTCCGTCGGAGCCGGTTGTCGCCGCGTCGCTGACTGTCCCGCCTTCGTAGACCACGCTTGCCTCTGATACGGGTTCGCCTGCCGGTGTTTCGACTTGAACGTGCATTGAAGTGATTTCGCCGGTGGCGACTCCGATTCCCATTCGTTCGGCGAGCTTCTGCGCGTCGGTCAAGCTCATGCCCCTCAGCTGTGATTCTTCCACGCCGGCGTCGCGCAGGGCTTTCTTCAAGCGCTCTTCCTCCGACTCTACTGCCGGCTGCAGGCGGATTGAAAACGCCTTGTCCGTCGGCTTCGTTCTCTTCGTGACTTTCTCAAAACCCTCTTTTTCAACTGTCACGCTGACTTGTTTGTCAGTAGGAACGTTTTCGAACTCGGCGATTCCGTTTATTGTCTCGGCCTCGAATTTTTCTCCCTCGTAGGAAAGCGTTACCTTCGCTCCGTCGACGGGCTCTCCTTCTGCGGTGACGGTGACGGAAAAAGTCACGGCCGCTGGCGCCGCACCTCCCAGCAACATGAAACCAATGCCGCCGATCAAGGCGACTACTATCGCTATTGCGACGGGCAGCGAGGGAATGCCGTGGTCTTCGAGGGGGTTTACGAAGAATTTGTCCAGGGGAACGTGGAGTTTTTGCACGGCCCAGTCGACGAAAGCGTACCACTTGTCTTCAAGCATTCCGTAAAAACTTTTTTTCGCTGGTGCCGGCGCTTCTGCCATAATCAAATCCCCCTTTTGTTCGCGAGTATAAATATAGCAACTATTGACTGCGAGTGAAATAAAAAGGTTTGTTGGCTTGTTATTGGCGGTAACAATGGCGTGCGCGGTCGAAAAAGCGGTTTCTGCTGCGGAAGCGCTTGTTTCGGCGGAACTGGCGCGGTTGAACCTCGTTGTCGAGGCGAGAGTCGAGCAGCCGCGGCACCGCGGGCAAGGAGACCTGGCTTTCGCTTGCTTCGAGGCAGCCAAGAAAAGCGGTAAAAACCCGGTTGAACTGGCGAAAGACGTTGCCGCTTCGATTTCCGAGAAGCTGCCGCCTGAATTCGCTTCCTGCGAAGCCGTGAACGGCTTCGTGAACTTCTTTTTCTCGGAACAACTTCTCGGCGAAGCAGTTGCCGAAGCCTTGGGCGATAAGGAATACAGCCGCGGTTCCGAAGGAAAGGGCAAGACAGTAGTAATCGACTATTCTAGTCCGAACGTGGGAAAGCCGTTGCACGTGGGCCACATTCGGTCCACCGTCTTGGGTGATTCGCTCAAGCGCCTCCTGCAGGCGAGGGGATGGCGGGTAGTTGGCTCGAATTTCTTGTGCGAAGCAGGAACCCAGGTGGCAATGCTTTTGGTGGGCTTGCGCAAGTACGGCGCCGAGAAGATCGCAGACGAAAAGGCGTTGGTCGACTACTACGTGCGCGTCAACAAGGAAGTGGAGTCGAACGAAGGGCTGGCGAAGGAAGTCAGGTCGGTTTTGGAAGCCATGGAAAACGGGGACGCGGGCGTCGCGGCGGAATTGAAGCGCGTGCGTGAAATAAGCCTTCCTCCGATTGAAAAAAACTACGGCGCGCTCGGCGTTTCGTTCGAGGAAACGCTTTTCGACAGCGACTACGCCGCGCCCTCAAAGGCCGTCGTTGACGAGGCGGTTGGCAAGAAAATCGCGTTCAAGGACAAGACGGGCGAAATAGTCGCAGAACTCGAGCAAAAAGGCCTGCCTAACCTCGTCATCCTGCGCTCCAACGGCACGACGCTCTATTCCACGCGCGACTTGGCGCTGGCGGACTGGCGTTGGAAAAAACACGGTTTCGACAAATGCGTTTACGTCACCGGCTCGGACCAGAACACGCACTTCCGCCAGGTATTCAAAATCCTCGAGCTGCTTGGTCGGCCTTACGCGGACAGGCTGAAGCACATCGGATTCGGCTTGATTTCCCTGCCTGAAGGAAAGTTCTCGACTCGCGAGGGAAGAATCGTTTTGTTGGAGGACCTGCTGGCCGGCGCGTCGGAGGAAGCGAGGAAAGAGATTCTCGAGCGAAAGAAGCAGACCGAGGAACGGACGGGCGGCGAGTACTCGGATGTGGAAGTCGAGGAAACCGCGCGCGCAGTCGGAGTAGGGGCGACGAAATTCGCCTTCCTGCGAGTCGGCGCCGAGAAAAACATCGTGTTTGATACCAAGCGAGTTGTTTCTTTCGAGGGCGACACCGGTGCTTACGTGCAGTACACGCTCGTGCGGTGCTTCAACATCCTGCGCAAGGCCGGAAAAACAAAGCCGGTTTTCGAGGGAAGCCTTGCGCCGGAGGAACAGCGGCTCGCACGCGCTTTGGCTGATTATCCTCTCGTCGTACAATCGGCTGCAAATTCCTTGGCTCCGCATGCCGTCTGCGACTACTTGTTGAAGCTGTGCGCGGACTTCAGCGCCTTCTACGAAGCCTGTCCAGTGCTGAAGGCC
>JBFMEM010000043.1:0-8222 GCA_040753335.1 Microcaldota archaeon | reverse complement strand
GCGCTTCGGCCGTCGCTAGAAAGCCAAATCCTTATTAACTTCCATTCAGTATCTTGTTTTGTTTTTTGGTGAATGCGGCTTGAACCTGCCTTACGGAACCCCTGTGAAAGCAGGGATAGACGTCGCCACAGTCGACTTTCTCGCCCTGCTCAAGGAGCTTCTCGCAAAGTCTTTCAACGGCTACTTGTGCCTCACGGTCAAGGGAATCGGCGGAATTGAGGAAGGCATTCTCTTGTTCGACAACGGCAAGATAGTGGCCAGTTTTTACGAGTACTTCAAGTACGTCAAAACCATTTACGGCGACCAGGCCTTCGTGCGCGTCATGAACGCGTCCGCGGCAAAAGAGGGCGTAATCGATTTGTACCAGTTGAGCAACGAGCAAGTCCAACTCATTCTCGCGTTCAACGAACAAGCGATATCGATTCCGACCGAGAAGGACTACCGCGCGCTCAAGCTGACTTCCTTCTCGCCGGTATTCGAAGACCAGGTGCGGCCCCAGGAGGCAAAGGCGACTGACGTCGAGATCCTCAAGAAATACAAGATAGTCGAGGCGGCCGGCGAGGCCAAGAAAGAAGCGGCGCCAAAGGCGGAAGAGGAAATGCAGGAACTGCTGATGGAGAAGTAGCCATGCCTTCGATAGTTGTTTCATCGGGAAAAGGAGGAGTAGGCAAGACCTCGCTTGCGGTAAACCTGGGCATCGCCTTGGCGCAGGCCGGCAAAAAGACGGTCGTCGTCGACGCCGACATCGCCATGGCCAGCGTGGGAATAATGCTCGGAATAGAACGCGCCCCCATTTCCCTCCACAACGTGTTGATGGGCGAAGTGGACATACGCGACGCCGTCTACGAAGGTCCCAACGGCGTGAAGTACGTTCCCTCCGGCCTCTCGCTCGAGCGCCTCAAGAAAGTGGAGTACGAGAAGCTCAAGGGCGCCATCGACGCGCTGACCGACGTCTACGAGTTCGTGTTGATAGACAGCCCGCCCGGCCTGGGGCAGGACGCCATGGCCGCCATACGCGCCGCGCGCGAACTCGTTCTCGTCGTAACCCCGGAGCCGGCATCGCTCGCGGACGCCCTCAAGATAAAGAGCGTTGCCGAGAAAAACAACGTCAAAATACTCGGCGTCGTCACGAACTTCGTCACGCGCGACAAGAGCGAAATAAAGAGACAAGACCTCGAAACCCTCCTCGGCCTGCGCATTCTCGCCGAAATTCCCGACGACTTCGAAGCACGCCGCTCGGCCGCCATGCAAGTGCCGGCCGTCGTCCGCGCGCCCTCGTCCGCCTACTCGCGCGCAGTACTGCAGGTCGCGAACGCAATGCCCGGCGTCGAGGTCCGCATCGAGGAAGTCAGGACCAGGAAAGAGGGCTTTTTCTCCAAGTTCGCCAAGGCCCTCGGCTCGATGTTCAAGAAGAAAAAATGATTGCCGCTACTTCTTTTATTTTAGTTTTTTGAGGTGCAACCAGGAAATGACTGAAAAAAGGCCGTTCGACGTGTTGAACAATGCGTTGAACAAGAACGTCTTAGTGAAACTAAAGGGAGACGTCGAAATACGCGGCACCCTCGCCAGTTTCGACGTGCACATGAACCTCGTCATCGAAGACGGCGAAGAACTCAAGGGAGGGGAATTGAGGCGCAAGCTCGGAACAGTCCTCCTCCGCGGAGACACCGTAGTCTTCGTATCGCCAGCCGAATAAGGAATAAAAACGCTGGCAAACACAATTACTAACGACGCGTCTATTGCACGCCACCGCCGCGACCCGTGAACGGCGGACGCGGAGACGCGTCGGTTCGGGCCCGTGGTGAAACGGTATCACGATCGCTTGGCGTGCGGTACACTGCTTTCGTTGGCGAAAACAGTGCGCTACAGTCTCCGGGTTCAAATCCGCGCAAAAGCTCGCTTTTGCGGCTTTTCGCGCGGGCGAAAATCCCGGCGGGTCCACTCTTTTATTTACTGCGCGAATACTGTTTGGTGTGGAGCCGATGGAGTTTACGTTCTACAACCCGACAAAACTCGTTTTCGGTAAGGGTAGAATCGCCGAGTTAGGCGCTGAAATGAAGGCGCGCAAGGCCCGCAAGGCACTGCTTGTTGCTGGCGGCGGCTCGGCAAGGAAAAACAAAGTTTACGCTCAAGTCGTCGCCTCGCTAAAAGGAGCAGGCATTCGCTGGGTGGAAAGCTGGGGAGTCAAGCCGAATCCGTCGCTTGAAAAAGTCCGTGAAATGATTGCGTTGGCGCGCCGCGAAAAGGTTGATTGCGTGCTTGCAGTCGGCGGCGGCAGCGTCATCGACGCCTCCAAAGCGGTAGCGGCAGGATACTTTCTCGAGGATATTTGGAAGGCATTCGAAGGAAGCGAGGCAGTGAAAAAAGCACTTCCGCTGTATACTGTTCTGACTCTTTCCGCAACTGCTTCGGAAATGGATCCTTATGCAGTTATTTCCAACGAGCGCGAGAAAAAGAAGTGGGCCATTGGCTCCGACGTGCTTTGCCCAGTTGTTTCAATAGTGGACCCGTCAGTGCAATCAACCCTTCCCTGGCACCAAACTGTTTACGGCGCAATTGACGGCCTTTCTCACGTGATGGACTACTATTTTCTCGGCAACGAGGAGGAAACGACGCTTGCAGTTGACGAAGCGTTGATGCGCACAATAATAACTCAAACGCGTGCACTGCGGAAAAACAGGCGCAACGCAGCAGCTCGCGCCAACCTCGCGTGGGCTATTACCCTCGCGTTGAACGGAACGAGCGGGGCCGGCTTGCGCGGGGGCGACTGGGCCTGTCACTCCATCGAGCACGCGATCAGCGCCCTCCACCCGGAAATAGCCCACGGCGCCGGACTGGCCGCAGTATTTCCGGCTTGGATTTCTTTCTCGCACGACCGCAATCCGATTTTCAAGCGCTGGGCGAAACAAGTCTGGAACAGCACTTCCGTCGAAGCGGCGGTTGCGAAGATGAAAAAACAATATTCTGCGTGGGGCGCGCCCGTTTCCTTGCACGAACTGGGAGTAAAACGCGGCGAAATTCCGTTAGTTGCCGCGAAGGCGGTTGAGAAAAGCGGCTCGTGCGGAGTACTGAAACGACTTTCTGAAAAAGACGTTGAAGGGATTCTGAAGCTCGCGTTCTAACTTGTTTTTATTTAACTTCCTCCTAGCGTAGCACATGATTCGGGAATGCATTTTCTGCAAAATTGCTTCAGGCAAAGCTAAAGCCCGCTTGCTCAGCGAAACGCAGCACACCATTTCCTTCCTCGACAGCCACCCGAAAGCAAGGGGTCACGTGCTAGTTGTTCCGAAAAAGCATTTTAAAACCATTTGGGAAATGCCTTCCGAAGTACGCTGCGAGTTGTACGACGAAGCAGCGCGAGTCGGCGAGGCAGCAATGCACGCCGTTGAAGCAAAGGGGTTGGACGTCACCCAGCACTACTGGCCTTTCGTTCCCGAAATAGAGCTCAAGAAGTCGCATGCCCACGTTCACTTGATTCCCCGCGACAGGAACGACGCGATTTTCCGCAAGCCAACAGTTCGCTTGGAGTTGTCTGAAAACGAAGTGACGCGAATAGCCGAAAAAATCCGCGCGCAGCTCAAGGAACGCCAGACCAAACTCGTTTAAAATAACTTCGCGCAAAATACTACTGTTACTGGGCCCGTAGTCGAATGGTTAAAACCGCTTTGCCTCAAAGGCACGGCGGCGACTAGGACGTCCGCTTGACATGCGGGAGATTCGGAGTTCGATTCTCCGCGGGCCCACTTACTTTTTACGCAAAGGAAGAATCCAATGACTGCCGACGATTTGAAACGACTCGTGCGCGAAATTGTTGAGCAGGCAGTTGAACTAAAGAACAAACATACTGCGGAAAAAAAAGCGCGGGTAAATTACGCGTGCATTTTTAGCCAAAATCAAGAAGAGTACGAAAAACTACTCGAATCCGCACACGAACTTGGCCCTGTCATTAAGGAAACGCCCACCGGACCGTTATTTCACATAAAAGATATGTCTACGGTTGCGGGAAACCTTAGGCTTCTGAAAATCCGCGCGCCGGACAAAACTCGGCCCGAGCGGGGCGACGCCGATTTCACAGTTTCGAATTACTTGCCTTTTAAACACGCTAATCTTTCGAGACCGGGCTTCAGTCTGATAACGCGCAAGGAAATGGAAATGATTGAACTTGTTGACCCCTCGTTTAACGTGCGGGCGTATTTTGCGAATCCGCCGTTAGACAAGCAACTCGGGCTGTAATAACCGCCAAGATGCCTCATGAAACCAACTCAATTAGCCGAAAAAGTTGATTACTGGAAGGCGAGAGACAAGTCGGTGTGGGGGGAGGGCGACCCCGAAACGCTGAAACTACTTGCTAACGCGCAGTTGAGCGGCCGGTGGCTTAACCTCGCTGCTGGAGACGGGCGTTACAACCTGCTTCTGCTAGAGAAAGCCGATTCAGTGGTTGCAACTGATGCTGATGAAAATGCGTTAGCTAAGCTGCAGCAGAATACGCCGGAAGAATACCGCGGAAGACTTGAGGTTCGTGCTTTCGATTTGTTGGATCCTTTTCCATTCAAGGAGGCCGAGTTTGACGGCGTTTTTTGCACGGGCGCGCTTCATTTCTTCAACGAAAACGAGTTGAGGAGGATTTTCGGGGAAATAAGCCGCGTGCTTAAGCCAGGGGGCCAACTGATTTTCGACTTTCCTACGAACATTCGCCGTCAATTGCCTGACGGCAGTTGCCTTTGCTTCAAGCAGGACGAGCCGCGTTATTCGTTGGAGCAAGCCCGTGAAACGCTTGTGAACCTATTGAAAAACTACCGGCTGGAAATCAAGGTGTCTGAAGTGCCCGGTCAAAAAACGGATGTTGGCGAGTATAGCTACGTGTTTTCCTGCAAGTTCCTTTTAGTGCGCGCGCAGAAAAGAGCGAGACCGCGGACGGAAACGGTTCAATTTATTAAATTAGGTTGCTAAGGTAGTGTGGTGACCCGAATGGTTTTTCACGTCGTTCTTGAAAAGCAGAAGGAAGGAGGATTCGTTGCTTATATTCCGGAGCTTCCCGGCTGTCACACTCAGGGCGAAACCCGCGCGGAGGCCTTGAAGAATATCAAGGAAGCCCGCGACTTGTACTTAGAGGTTCTTAGGTCGAGGAAGGCCGTTTCCGTGCCGCGCGTTGAAGTACTGCCGCTGCCGAGCTGAGCCTGCTTGCCAAAACTCCCCGTCCTCAGCGGCCCCGAGTTGATAAAACTCGCTTTAGAACGTGGCTTTGTAATCGAGCGCCAGAAGAGAAGCCACGTCATTTTGTCTAGGGGCGAAAGACTCACCGTAATTCCGGTTCACGGCGCCAAACCGCTCAAGAAAGGGCTTACTCTCCAAATTCTAAAAGACTTGGGAATAACCCGCAAAGAATCGTCCGAAAGGTGATTATTTGAAAACATTAGTAGTAGCACTGCTTGTTTCGCTTGCTTTTGCCTTCTTCGGCTGCGTCTCGAATTCGGGCAGTCCGGCGAATACTACTAGCACTTCAACGCCTACGCAAGCGCCTTCCGCAACTCCTTCGCCGACGTCGGTTCCGCGCGTTACTGCCAAGAATGGCGACGTAGTAAAAGTCGATTACGTCGGGTCTTTGAAGGACGGAACCGTTTTCGACACCAGCATTGAATCGGAAGCGCGAAAGGCGGGACTGCCGCTGCGGCCGTCTTACGAGCCTCTCGAGTTCACGGTCGGAGCTGGCCAGATGATTGCGGGCTTCGACGCCGGAGTGGTCGAAATGGCTGAGGGAGAGACTAAGACTATCGAGCTTCCGCCGGAGCAGGCGTACGGCCAGCCGAGCGCCGACAGAATAATCAGCGTTTCATTGACGGAACTAGAGCAAGTCGGGGTAAACGCGTCGGTCGGCGTGCAGGTAATGGCTCAGAACGGCGCGCGCGGCGTTATAACGAGCGTTTCAAACGGAACTGCAACGGTTGACTTCAACCACGAACTCGCCGGCAAGACCCTCGTTTTTAGAATAACTATGGTTAAAATAAACTAGTTTTTTTACTCGAACACGAGCACCGTGTTTTCGCCGAGGATTGAGTGCAGCGCGCGGTTTACGGAGTCCAAGTCAGTCGGCAGGTGGACCACGTCCTTGCGGGCAATACGGACTTTGAGCTGCTTGCCTTTCGGCGTGAACACCGTGTTTACGCCGGTTGGCTTGACCGGCAGGAGAATTTGTTCCAAGAGCGCGCGGGAGTCGGCGGTTGAGTGGACGACTCGCACGTGCTTGCCCAGTTCTTTGGATAGGGCTTGGGCGACCCTGCCGCCCCTTCCCACCAAGTGGCTTACGTCGGAGGAAGTGAGGATTACGGCCAGGCGGCCGAGGTCCAGCGCGCGGTCGAACTCGACTTTCTGCAGCGAGTACTTTTCCTTGTACTTGGAAAGAAGCTGGGCGACTCGCACGTCGAGTTCGGTGATCCTGCCGTTGGATAGCTTGGACTGGCAGCCGCTGCACAGCGTGCTGGTGGTTGCGCAGAGTTCGCATATGGGCGTGTGCATGAACGGCTTTTTGGCGTTGCGGCAATTTATTGTTTTGCTACGGTGATGTGGATTGTCGAGACCTTGCTCGGCCTGCCGCTTTCGTCGGTGAAGGCCTCGGTTCCGAGTTCGACGCCGGCAACGCGCATTTCTGGCACAAACCTGCTTTTCACTATTTGCGTGACGTCCACGGCGCGGCTGATGCTTTGGCCGCGGGCTTTTATGTTAACGTTTCCGTGGCCTTGGTTGAACTGCGTGACTACTGCTAGGACGTAGTTCATGACGTTCTTGCGGCCGATGTAGACTGTGTTTTCACTGGCTCCCAGTGTTTGCTCCAATTGCTGACACCTCTTGCCTCCTTGGTTTTCCCCCGGGGCGGCAGCAACTCAAGGCAGTCGGGCGGGACCGCCTTTTTCAACCGATGGTGATGGCTTTGACTGGACAGTTTACTTCGCAGGCGTGGCACTGGATGCAGTCGTCTTCGGCGCCTGGCTTTACGCTGGTTTTTCCGTTCTTCATTTCGTAGATGTTCATTGGACAGACTTTGACGCATACGCCGCAGCCGGTGCACTTGTCTAAGTCTACTGTAATGACTCCCTTTGACAGAATGTTTGCCAAAAAACGCATCACCCGAACTTGGTTTTTCTGCCTGCCTTTTTTTCCTCGGGGGTCTCTGGTTTTTCTCTACTAATGGTTTAAACAATATTAAAACGATGCCCTCCTCGTCAATCGTCGAATTCCTTCAGTGTTTCGGCCATTTGGCGGCCGGCCATGACCGCTTTTTGAACGCGTTGAACCGCCTTTGGCCCGCGTGCGGCGGCTTTTGCCTTCGCTTGCCTCAACTTGTTTTCAAAATGGTGGTACGCCTTCGCCGCCGCGGCGAGGGCGTCGCGTTCGTGCAGGTTCTTCGGCTTTGCGCCGGCTCCGTCCGCAATCCTGGTTTTTTCCAACTGCGTCAGCGAGTGGCGGGGGTAAAACAGTTTGGCGTGAAACCAAGCCTTTAGTTTTCTTGCCAGCCTGCTCGGCGGGTTGGTGTCGCAAGCGATTACCGAAGGCGTTCCGGCGTCGGTTATTTGTTTCACGAAGTCTTTCTGCAGCCAGTTTTTCCTGCTTGCCAACGCAATTACGTTGCCGTCGTAGTCCAGGACGGCCAAGGCGGTTGTTGCGCCGCCGTCTATTCCAACGATTATTCGAAACCACCTTCGGTTAGGAAACTGGAAAAAAGGAGAAGGCGCTCAGCCTTTCCTGCCGGTTAGATAGAGAATCGTCTGGTACAACAGCGTCTTCGACGCGGTTGCGGTCGCGGGGTCGAACGAGAAGTACAGCACCTTGCCGAGCCCGAGTCCGCGGGTTTCAACCATGCCTATCGAGACCTTGCCTTCGCCGGGGTCGATTCCCGCCAGCACTTCTCCGGTTGGCGTCACGTCGACGATTTCTCCCGAGAAGTCGTAGTAGCCGCGTTGCCCGATGTCGATCACTCCCGCGAAAATCGGGTGCTCGAAGTCGTAGACTTCCAAGCGGCCTTGCGTGAAGGTCTTGCGCAGTTTCCCGATTTCAACCGGCATGATGTCCGCCATGGTGTGTATTCCGATTTTCCAGCCGAACACCGTCGGGTCCTCCGGCACGCGCGTGCAAGCATCTCCGATTACGATGAGTTTCCCGCCTGCCTTGACGCGGTCCGAGATTTTTTCGCGCGCGGAGTAACTGCACGTGCGCTGGTTCTGGAGAAT
>JBFMEM010000042.1:0-8282 GCA_040753335.1 Microcaldota archaeon | reverse complement strand
AGTTACAGTCGGGGCGGGGGAATACACTACTTTCAAGGCAAGCGGCTACGACCAGTACGGCAACAACGTAACTGCTCCGCCTCTCGTTTACTCGCTGCGCGGCGGAACCGGAACAGCTGAAATCACTTCCGCGGGAGTGTTCATCGGCCACAAGGCCGGGGCAGTAACCGTTCGCGCCGACGCGCCAAGCGACTCGTCTCTTTCCGCGGCGCTGCGTGTGACAATCGTCGGCGGAGAGGCGCAGAGGCTTGAAATCGTTTCAGGAACCGGCCAGTTCAAGCTCCGCGAGGGCGAAAGCGTTCGCCTCAGCGTAACGGGGTACGACGCTTACGACAACCCCACTGGAGCCGGGGAAGTGTTCTGGGACGTCTCCGACCCGTCGGTTGCCTCCATCACGCAGGACGGCACGCTGACCGGCAACGCCGCCGGAATCGTCACCGTCTACGCCTACCGCGGCGCCGCGAATGCTTCGCATGCTTTCAACGTCATGCCTTCCGCGAAGCCGTTCAACTTGATTCCCGCTGGTTCGCTGGGACAAACCGGCACCGAGGCAAGGGTCATGGGCCCGAGCAACGTGGTCGCCGAAAGCACTGAAGTCCAGCAGGAAATTCCGGCTGCCACCGCAGGCGGAACCGGCTTGTTCTCGGCCGCGGCGTTTCCGTGGCTGGCCGGCGCCCTCGTCCTAATCGTGATAGTCGCCGTAGTCGCTTACGCCTACGCGCGCGGCAAAGCCGAGGAGGACTCGCGCAAGCCGCGCCTGCCGCAGAAGATTCCCGCGTGGGCAAAACCCCCGTTGGACGCCGAGCCAGTTGACGGGAAGTAAGGTTTCTCGTTTCCCTTGTTTTTTTCGCCCTTCTTTTTCGCGTAGTCGGCGCTAAACGATTTTTTGTTTTTTTCAACCGCTTGCTTTAAATTCTATTCCGCAGTTGTTTTTCGCGGGGGGTTGTCTCTTGGCAGAAAAAACTTCTACTTGGATAATCATTGTAATAGTGGTTGCAGTAATCGCCGGCATCCTGATTTTCTACTTCGGCCAACGGCCCGTCACGCAGCCCAGGGAGCAAGTCATTCGCGCCGGCCCCGACGCAGAGTGCACTGCAGGCCAGTTCACCATAAACTGCGAAGGCAACGTCTTGGTCTACTCCTACTGCCAGGCGGGCGCAATGCGCTTGTCGCGCTACAACTGCCCCGAGTACGGGGACGAGGACTTTGACGGCTACTGCAATTCCGCTTACAGGTACGACGACGGAAGAGTTGAAGCCGCTTGCGATTATCGTGCTAAGTCTGCTGCAGCGATTGCTGGCGAAGTAGTGGCGGCGAGGCCGTTTACCTCGCCGCGCGAGGAAATAGGGGCCGTGCCTTCGCCGGGCGTTTACGGCTCTTTTGAAGAACTTCTGGCGGCAATGCCGCTTACCGTCTACTGCGGGAACAACGAGTGTGACGCCGCCGAAGACTGCAAGACCTGCGCCGAAGACTGCGGCTGCGGGCCGAACATGACGTGCAAGGAATACCCTGAGTCGGGAGTCGCGTTATGCGAATTGGCCCACTACTGCGGCGACGAGGAGTGCGACGACAACGAGCGCGCCCAACGAAGCTGCTGCACCGACTGTTCCTGCTCGACGGGCTACTTCTGCGATGTCGGCACCGAGAACTGCGTGCGCCAAGCCCAGATTTCCGAAGCCAGGTTGGATGAAGTGGTCGCTAACTACACGAACTCTTCCTTCTACAACGAGACCCTCATTGGAGTCAGGGACGGAGTTTGGGGCGGCATTCCGGTAAAGGAAGCGTACTTGGACTGCGGACGCGAGTCCCTGCCTTTCTGCAGGACCGTCCTCGTAATCGCGGCGAACGGAACGATTCTAGACGTCCTGCATTCTATGTAGGCCTGCAAATCGATACTTATTTAAGTGGGCGGCTGGCTTTTGTTACCATGCGGGCTTTGTTGTTTTTGACGGCGTTTTCCTTCTTTTTAGCTCCAGCTTCAGCAGCGGTTGTTTATTACGACGTAGTCGGCGTTGCGAATCCTTACGTGACAGTTACTGGAACAGCGGGTCTGGTGTTTAATTCGAACTTGACGGAAGCAACGGTTCGGATTCAAGCAAAGGAAGGCGAAACCATCACGTTTAGACAGACTGCCGCATCCCCGGCGGTAATGCGTAATTTTTCGGTCAGTATTCCCTCACCCCAAGGCAATATAATTATTCCTTCGTCGTCTCTGGTCGTCAATTCTTCAAACGCCTTCGTGCAAATTCCAATCGGGGGTCTTCCGAGTTGTTTCGAGGTCAGGCCAGACAACATTGCCAACGGGATTGAAATAAGGTTGATTTACAAGGCAATGTGTCAAGCCTGTGGTCAGCCGTATTTTCTGCGCCTTGACTTCGGAAGGACCAGCACACCCCTCGTCGACTATGTCCTGCTGATTCCTGTTTCAATTCCTTGCCACGCGAACGTTGTTCTCATTACCGACACCAGCAAACTCGGTTCAGGCGATTTCGGAAGGTATTACTACAGCTCGGTTTTTGATGACTATCTCGCATACTTGAAAAGCGAGGGACTGACCTACCGCTACGTTAATTTGAACAACTCGGACACTTTCATTTCATTCGGTTTTTATTACCCTAACCCCCTGCCGTCAATGTCTTCCTCGGAAGCCTCCAAGCGGCTCGTCAGGCCCATCAGAAGGATTCTGGAAAAAACGCGTTCCAAGTACCTCCTCATTTTGGGCGGCGCCAGCGTAATTCCAATGCCTTTCGAAGACGACCACCAGCCCGCCCCGGGCACGGAATACCCTTTTTTCACGAGCGTTGAGGGAAAACTGCCTTCCGACGACTTGTATTCGATGGCGCAAGACGATGTTCTTCCGTCCGTCATAGTCTCGCGTTTTCCAACGCCCTACCCCTCCGGTTCTTCGGGTACTGCGTCGAGGCGGGCGATTACTGCAATGATGTCTTTCAGGCATGACGTGAGCACTGCCGCTCGTTTCATAAGCTTGGACGACGTTCTCATCGTCGGCGACGCCTGCGGCTCTGCTGAAGAGTGTTACTTGGACGAAGAGGTTAACCTGGTTTCGCAAACGATTTTCGGCGGCGACTGCAGCCAACAATCCGGTCGCTGCAAGTTCGTGCCGCGTTTCTGCAACCAGGCCTCTGCAGGCGGTTCGTGCGAGCCTCCCCGCCGGCCAGGAATCAGCGTTCCCAACACGTTGTGGACGGTCGCCACCAACAAGGCTGCGGTAATGATTCTTCACGGCGACGGCCTGCGGTTTGTTGGAATAGGCTCCAGCGGCGGCAACGAAGTTCAGTACCGAGTCCTGTCAAACCAAGACCTCGACACTCACGCCATTTCAGAAAACGAACCGTTTACCTACGCCCCCGCGTTTTTTTCCAACTCGTGCTACAACGGCGCGATAGACGTTTCGCCCAACAGCGAGTGGATTCGTGAATATTGGCTCGCGCCCCCGACGCGGGAAGACCGCACCATCGCGCTTGCCTTGGCCAACGCAGGCGCGCGCGCCATAGTAGGGCGCACGCGCTTTGGTTTTCAAGGCGAGCAAGAGTACTACAGCTTCATGAACCGCTTTTTCTCCCAGCGTGACAAGAACCTCGGCCAGCACTACCTCGCGTTCAAGAAAGACGGCTACGGCGAACGCCAGTCATTCGCCGAAAACACTATCGAACAACTAGAGTTGGAAACAGGCCGTCTGGAGGCGGAGATTGCTTCGTTAGGCCGCCTGCGGCCGAAGTTCGTCCACGCGTCTGCAGCTGAAATCGCTGAAGCGCTGGAACAGGAAATCAGCAGGGAAGACGTGAACTGGTGGCTCAGCGTCAAGCTGCAGTACTACGTTGACAAGTGGCAAGCAGAGTGCGGCGGCGACAGCGACTGCATCGTAGGAAAACTGGACGCCTTGGTGGAAGAAGACGAGGAAACAATGTTCTTTAACGAAATGGAGGCCGACGAAATAAGAGACAATCCGGGCGAGGCGGTGAGCCTCATCGACGTAGGCGATCCGCTGGAGGCGCATCACCTCCGCCGTCTTTCGAACATAGAAACCGTTGTTTTGTACGGAGACCCCCTGCAAACGGCTTCCGGCTAAAGCCGCTCAGCGTTCCCGGCCGCGCATTATTTCGCTGCCGAGCGCCCACCGCGAGTGGTTTTCTTCAAGAGCCGTCTTTAACTCGTCAGCCCACCGCGGAGGCATTTCGAGCCGCGCGCTGCCAAGCGACTGAGCGAAGTAGGAAGCATGCGGCCCGCCCAATTCGCGGGATAGGCTGACGGGGTTTCTCGGAAGCACGACGAGCCTCCCTCCCTTGGTTTCATAGGAAGTGCCGCCCGTCGCCAGGTCAGTGAAGCGCTGGGACCGGCGGTGTAGGAAAGTCGCGCCGCGCTTGGAAACGCCGAGTAGCTTGAGTCTCAGCGAAAAGCCTTCTCCTTCGAAGCGAACTGTTTCGCCCGGCCGCCATTCGAACTCACGCACTTCATGGCCGCCTTGGGGATTAAGCGATGCGTAGGCAAAATAGGCTTTGGCGCCGTGCACCCTAACGAGGTGGAGATTGCCCAAGCCAGGCAGCCGAGCCCAGTCCGACGGAGAACCAAAGGAAGGTTGTTTTGCGCGGCCGACTTCAAAGAGGGACGGCACGTCCATTGTTTTCTGCGGCGTTTCCGCCTCGGCGGAAGCTCCGGAGGTCCTCGGCGGGATTGTGCTGCTCTTTGTAGGAGCATCTCCCCGGCATGCCAGCGCGGCAAGCAAAGCCGCGCCCGCAATCCCTGCCTTGCCTAGTTTTTTTCTCACGTCAAACGCGCCTTAACGATTTCCAACCGTGTGATTTAAATCCCCTCTTGCAGGTTTGTTTCCTGCGTACTGCAAGGTATTTAAAGTCTTGTCCGAAGTATTACTTGCGATGACGTCAAAACAGACGCCGTCAATCGGTTTTTCTATACTGAATATTTCTTGCAAGGGTTTAAATGGCTGTGCAACCGCATTCTATTCAAGTAGGTGAAGCAAAATGCGTTATGCCACCATTTTGGTAGTGCTGTTCATCACTTCGTTCGCTTTCGCGATCGACATCCAGGTTTCCGGCCAGCGCGTGATAGGCCCGATTTATGCCGACAACGAATTTTTCTGGGTTTCCTACTGGAACCAGGCGGGTGAACGCACGATAAACGTCGAGAACGGAGTGCCGGACTTGAATTCGGTTAACCGCTCGGGAAGCTTTTCGCTGATTCCGAAAGAAGGAATGAATGTCGTTTTTGCCGCAAATCCCCGGGTAATGGCGCCGCCAGTCGGCGGCGGCAAGTGGATGTCATTCAACTGCATTGATTTACACGCCAACAACCTGCCGAACGGCGGCCTAAACATTTCTCTAGAGTACAATCCCTTGTGCGGCCGCTGTGGGGAAAACTATCGCTTGGCACTTTCGTTCAGCGCAGTAGGCGCAGGGCAAACAGAGACTCCTTTTGAATTCTTTATGCCCATACTGGTTCCTTGCGAGGCGCAGGCGTTGATAATCACCGATTCGAGGAAATTCGACCCGCAGCAAACCTTTGACTTCCCCGAGTTCAGAAATTTGCAGGCCGTTTCTTTCAAACAGGCGTTAGGCAGGTACTTCGAGAAACTTGCGGGCCAAGCAATTTCTGCGAGGTTCTTTGACTTCGGCGACCAAGAGGCTCTCGCTGCTTTTTCGATTGAAGCGCCTTCGGCCGCCGATGAGGGAACCGCCGAGTCTTCTTTTAGGTACGTTGCCGCCGTGAGAAAACTGCGCGCCAAGGCGGAGGCAAGTCAGCTAGTGATTGCCGGCGGCATTAAAGTTATTCCAATGCCCGTCTTGGCCGACCCTTACCGCGAAGGCGGTCTCTTCGGCATTCTGACGAAGCACGGCTATTTCGCCAGCGACGACTTGTACGTAATGCAGTCAGACCACTCTATTCCATTCTACGCCGTCTCGCGTTTTCCGACGCCGGTTGACACCGATTCGATGGAACTAGCCGTTTTTTCAATGGTGATCGCAGCGGCGTCCGCTGAACCTTATTTCGCGCTCTCGCATCAAGCCATTTTCGGCGAGTCGGCGCTTTTGGGAGACAAGTGCGGCGCAATCGACCGCGGCAGGCGCTGCTACCAGCGGGACAATGTTTTCGAGACGTACGACCGGCTTTTCAGCGGCGCCGCTGACAAAAGCAGTTGCGATTCCGATTCGCTGCGCTGCCTACCTATTCCGCGCGCGTGCTTCAGCGGAACTTACATGGGCTTTGGTTCTCACGACGAAACGCCGTTTACTGAACAGGACATTGCGGACAACTGCAGGCCGGAGGGACTTGAGTCTACTCTGGCGAACTCGCAGTTCTTGTACTTGGTGGCTCACGGCCGGCCGAATCTTATGGCTGGCGCTAAAGTCGCGGATTCGGGTGACAATAAGATTTTCTACACGGTCGTAAGCGCAGACTATTTGATTACTAACTTTGTAGACAATTGGGAAGTTTTATCAAATCTGCCGGTAGTAGTGACTTCCACCTGCCGCGCCGGGGCAATCTCGAACGAAACTCCTGAAATCGTGTCGTTCGGCTATTCTGATTCTCTTGCCTTGAGTTTCCTTCGCGACGGAGCGCGTTATTTCCTCGGCCGGACTTCGAAAATGTATTTCCCCGACAAGGGAGTGGTTGAAATGGCTGGAGCTTTCCTCGATGGAGTTGATTACTTAGGTTACTTGCTGCTTGACTTCAAACAAAGAATGGCTAGAGTCAACTCAGAGAGGGTGGCGGCCGCGGAAGCTGAGTTGGACGACTTGCTCGCGCAGGTTGAGCAGGAACAAGCGGAGACTGATTTGCGTAGGACTGCCTTAGGCGTGGTTGAAGACTGTCCACGTTATCCGATTTACGAAGAGGAAATTCAGGACTGCCTGTGGAACGCGGAAACTGCGTTCGTCGCGGCGGCCGCGCACTTCGGAATTGCTTCAGAGCCGCATGATGGTAGTCAGTACTTGCAGCAGCAGACGCTAGCTTACCTGGATTCTCTGCAGAACAAGTTATTTAAGCTAACTCGGCTCAAGCAGTTCATTTCAAGCGATTTCGAAGAATGGCCGTATTCATATTCCCCCTCGCTTCCGAATGCTTGGGTTCATCCGACAAGATTTCCGTCGGCGCTCGCTTGGGCCAGCGGTGAAAAAACCTATGGTTCAGAGACGTCGATGGCAATGCAGTTGTACGGCGATCCGTTTCAAGAAGTTAGCCCGAGCTAGGCTGCTTCTTCCTGCTTGACTTGATTGCCGTGCTTTTTTAAACACTGCCTGCTTTTTCTCTACCAATTCGGTCTGAAAGGTGGTTTTTACGGAAAGAGCTTCTAGAAACATTCCAACTCGTTCGGCGAGGCCTGTTTCGCACGTGCCGCAGCCGGCGCCAAAGGGAAAAATAACCGTTTCTTTCGCGTTCGAGTTCGACGACTACTTCAAGTACAGGCTCATTTACGTCGTCGCAATAGTCTTCCTGCTTGCGCTGACTTTCTTCATGTTCAGCCGCGCGGACTTCAAGATGACGGACTTGTTCGACTTCGGCCGCCTGCAGTACACGCTGGAAAAGCTGTACAGCATTTCAGCTATTCTCTACGCGGTGTTGTTTTCGCTGTCGCTTGCCGCCGCGACCTACTACGGCTTCAAGCTCAAGAAGTGGCAGTCGCTCGTCGCCCTTCCGGTAACGCTTCTCGTCGCGTTCCTGTTCAGCTACGTCTACCCCCAGTTTTACATGCCTTTCCTCGCAATGGCCATAACCGTGGCCGCGGCCGCGTTTTTCGCTTCCTTCGCCAAGGAAGTCAACGGCACTTACGCAACCGAAACCCTGAGCCACGCCCTCCTAATATTCATCGTCCTCGCCTTCATCTTCACTTACTCGATGGTCGAATCGCAGAAGGAAACGCGCTTCAACCAATTCTTTCAGGGAATCAGTGAAATGGCGTTGAAGCAAATGGCTTCGCCTGCCGCGCCCTCTCTGGCGGCTTCGCTCGTCGTTCCCGAGTTCAACGCAAGCGAACTCGTTCAAGACGCGCTCGACCGCAACGACACGCGCGCGTTCGTGGCGCAGGAGTACAACGCGCGGCGCGACGCGTTTCTCGGGCCGTTCGAAGGCAGGTCTTACTTTGCCGACCTCGCTTCTTCCGTGCATACTTTCGAAGAACTTCCTTCTTCAGAGCAGGAGGAAATGGTGGACTCCCTCTACGCTTTCGCGGCAAACCAGTCCGAGGGATTCGAGGAAGCCATAGGCGAGTCGATCACGTCGCAGATCACGGTCTCGAACGCTACCGC
>JBFMEM010000041.1:7901-8423 GCA_040753335.1 Microcaldota archaeon | reverse complement strand
TCCTTGGTGATGCGGTGCAGGCGCAGTTGGCTGTGTCCAATCAAGCATACTGCCGTCGAGTATTCTTTCTTGCGGGTGAACAGCTTGCGGTAAAGCATTGGAAAGGCGGCGTCAAGCGCTTTCACCGCCTTGGCCGCAGGCCGTATCACGGCCTTCAGCGAGCCTTGGGACAGGGAAACGGCTTTGTTGCCGGCTCCGCTGGTCTGTAAGTCAAACGGGTCGTAGCCGGCGTAGCCGTTGCGCTGCACCCACTCTTCCAAGTCCAAGGCGGCTTGCCTGAAGTCCCTAAGCATGGTTTAAATTGAATCTTCCTTTCTTATTAAGTTGTTTCAGAATAGCAATTGGTTTCCATGAGAATTGCCTGGCTTTTGGACGGCGAGTTTCCGTCGGACCCCCGCGTTGAAAAGCAAGCGGAGTCTCTGGTTAAGGCAGGCCACGAAGTCACGGTGTTTTGCAAGACCAAGGAAGGCAAGCCGTCAGGAGAGACTCGGGGGGTTCGCGTAGAGCGGTTGAAGCTACCTG
>JBFMEM010000041.1:0-7891 GCA_040753335.1 Microcaldota archaeon | reverse complement strand
ATGTCTTTCGACTACCTTTTTTTTCCGCCCAAGGCAGTCGGCGCGCTGGCTGACGCCCACTTGAGGAAGCCGTTCGACCGCGTGATTGCCGCAAACCCGCCGGACAGTCTTTTGGTGTCGGCGAACTTTGCGGGCGCGTTGTTGCGCGTCAGGGTGGTCAACGATTTTCACGACCCCTTTGTTGAATTGGTGGCAAACCACTACCGCAATCCCTTGGTAAAGGCGGTTGCGTGGTTTTCCGAGGCGCTTGCGCTGGCAACCGCGTGGAAAGTCATTACCGTCAGTCCTTACTGCGTTCAAGTGCTGCGCACGCGCTTTCCCAGGAAAGCGGTTGTGGTAAACAACTGCGCTTCGGCTTCCTTCAGGCCTTCGGCAAAGTGGCGCGTGCTGCGGCGCAAGTACGGCAAGTTCGCGTTGTTTTCCGGGAGTTTGATCAAGCAAAACGGCGTTCTCGACTTCCTTCAAGCTTTAGACGAGTCGAAACAGTTTTTTCGTTCGCGCAAGCTCAAGGCAGTAATAGCCGGAGGAGGGGGCCTGGAAGACCGAGTAAGGCAATTCATTGAGGAAAGGGGTTTGAAGGACTTCGTGTCGTTCGTCGGCCGGCGCGAACGCGCTGAGATGGCCGACTGGATTGCCGCCTCGGAAGCAGTAGTTGTTCCGTTCACCGAGTCTCCGATAACACGCATCGGAACTCCCAACAAGTTGTACGAAGCCCTCAAGCTCGGCAGGCTCGTCATTGCCTCCGACTTGCCTGGCGTGCGGTCGGTCGCGGGAGAAGCCGCGGTTTACTATCCTGCCGGCGACGTGAAAAAACTCGGGGAAGCACTGAAGCACACGCTGTCGGAAAGCAAGCAGGTGTACGCGCGGAAGGCGGGAATTCTTTCAAGGCTGTCGAAGGAACTAGTGTGGGAAAAGCAGGAGAAAAAGTTCGTTGAAGCAGTTGCAGGAGATTGAAGTGTGCGGCATAGCGGGAATTGTTTCGGAAAAGGCGCTGCGCGAGCCCGGTCTCTTGCAGGAAATGAATTTGCTGATGCGCCACCGCGGCCCCGACGACGAGGGATTCGTCTTGTGTGGCGAAGGGCAGTGCAGGCCGTACGGCGGCGTCGACACGGTTTTCAAAGGCGGTTTCGCTTACTCGCCGAAAGCCAGGCTTCCCCCAAAAGAAGTCTTTGAAGTCGGCTTGGCGCAGCGCAGGCTTTCAATCATCGACTTGTCGCCTGCCGGCCACCAGCCAATGTGCAACGAAGACAAAACAATTTGGCTGGTTTTCAACGGCGAAATCTACAACTACTTGGAACTGATTCCCGAACTCGCCGCCAGGGGACACGAGTTCGTTTCAAAGTGCGACACCGAAGTGGTAATCCACGCATACGAAGAATACGGCGATGAGTGCGTCAAGAAGTTCAACGGAATGTTCGCGATTCTGTTGTGGGACGCGAGTAAAAACAAACTGTTCGTCGCGAGGGACAGGTTCGGCGTCAAGCCTCTTTACTACACGCAGAAGGACGGAGTTACTTTCTTCGCCTCGGAAATCAAGCCCTTGCTTCTCGCGCGGCGCGAAAAGCCTTCGCCGAACGACAAGATCGTCTTCGACTACCTTACGAGCGGCTTGCTCGACCACACGACCGAAACTTTTTTCGAAAAAGTGTTTCAAGTGCCGCTGTCGCACTATGGCGCGTGGGAAAAAGGCAAACTCGAGTTCACGCGCTATTACTCCGTGAAGAAAGGAAAGGCCGAGTGTTCGGACGACGAGTGCGCGCAGAAGTTCCGCGAGCTTTTCGTCGACTCGATCAAACTCAGGCTTCGCAGCGACGTGCCGGTCGGCCACTGCCTCAGCGGCGGCCTCGACTCCTCGTCGATAGCCTGCGCGTCCGCAAAGTACTTGGAGAAAGGCAAGCAAAAGACGTTTTCTGCGGTTTACCCTGGCGAAAAAGTCGATGAAAGCTTGTTCATAGGAGAAGTAATCAAGCAGACTCGCTCCGACGCTCATTATGTTACTCCGAGGGGCGAGAACTTGTTCGACTTAGTCAAGAAAGTTATTCGCGCGCAGGAAGAGCCCTTCGGGAGCACCAGCATTTTCGCGCAGTGGCACGTCTTCAAGCTCGCGAAAGAAAACGGCGTGACCGTGATGCTGGACGGCCAGGGCGCCGACGAGATTCTCGCTGGCTACCACACCTACTTTTCGTACTACTTCGCCGAGTTGCTTACTGGCCTGCGCTTGAACCGTTTCCTAAAGGAAATCGGGGCGTACCAGAAGCTGCACGGCAAGACGAGTTTGTACAGCAAGAGCGGCTTGCTCAACGTCGCGGCGTCAATCGCCCTGCCCTTTACTCCAGTGTGGCTGCGGTCGGCCGCACGCGCTTACGCGCGGGGCGGCGTTTCGTGGCTTTCGCCTTCTTTCGAGAAGCAGTTCGAGCGCACGGACTACTTGAAGCGCAACCGGGGCGAGTTCACTTCGCCTTTCGGCGCCAACTTGCACGCAAACCTTACTTCGATGGTGCTGCCCGCGCTGCTGCACTACGAAGACCGGAATTCAATGGCTTTTTCGATAGAAGCGCGCGTTCCTTTCCTGGACTACCGGCTGGTCGACTTTGCCTACTCGCTGCCTGCTGACCAGAAAATCCGCGGCGGAGTCACTAAAATCGTCTTGCGCAACGCCATGAAAGGAATCCTCCCCGAGAAAATCAGGGAGAGGATGGACAAAATCGGGTTTGCGACGCCGGAGGACGAGTGGATGCGCGGCCCCGCCGCGAAGGAAGCCAGGCAGATACTGGCTTCAGAGTCTTTCGGAGGCCGTAAATACTTCAACCAAGAAAGGGTTTTAAGAGAATTCGACGAATTCGTTGCTGGAAAGAAAAACACGGGCCGCGTTCTCTGGCGGTTTATCTGCCTCGAGTTGTGGCTTCGGGAGTTCTTCGACGAAACGATTGGCAGGTAGATTGGCTTTGATTCAACTCGTCCTAGCGGTTTTCGCCGTTTCCGTGGTTTCCGTCTTAATCCTGGCTCCGCTTTTGATCAGAAGCGCTTTGAAGAAGGGTTTGGTCGACCGCGACTCGAACAAGCCCGGCCGGCCGACGGTAGCCGCAATGGGCGGCTTCGCGGTTTACGCCGGGCTCGTGCTCGGAGTCTTGCTTGCAGTGCTAGTGATTTCGCTGGCGGACCACCAGTTCCAGCTGCTCGTCACTCTCCTTGCCGCCTTGCTTTCCGTCTCGATAATTGCTTTAATGGGGGCTTTCGACGACTTGTTCAAGCTCAGGTGGGGCGTCAAGGCGTTTCTCCCCGTTTTCGCGGCCCTGCCGCTGATCGCTGTTCTGGCAGGCGACACCGCCGTGAGCCTTCCCTTCGTCGGAGCAGTTGACCTCGGGCTCTTCTACACCTTCATATTGATTCCAATTGGCGTTACGGGCGCGGCCAACGCAGTCAACATGAGCGCCGGCTACAACGGCCTGGAGGCAGGAGAAGGAGCCGTTATTTCAGTCTTCCTTCTTGTGATTGCGCTGAGCACGGGAAACGTCGCCGCTGCAGTAATCCTGGCCGCGCTGTTCGGTGCCTGCCTGGCTTTCCTGAAGTTCAACTGGAATCCCGCAAGAGTTTTTCCGGGCGACGTGGGAACATACGTAATCGGCGGCGCAATTGCCGCAGCCGTGATAATAGGGAACATGGAGAAGTTCGGCTTGATTCTTTTCCTGCCTGCTTTCTACGAGTTGTTCGCGACGGTTTACTACAAGTTCAAGAAGGTCGACCGCAGGAAAACGTGCCACAACCCGGTTCTGAAAGGCGGCAAAATCATTCCGCCTAAGGGGGCCGAGAACTTTACGCTGGCGTTCTTCATCTTGGGCCGCAAGCCCATGGCCGAGTCAAGGCTGGTTGCAACCATTCTTTTGCTGTACGCGGCGTGCGGCTGCGCCGCGCTGGCATTGTTTTTCGCAGGCGCCTGAATAGTTTAATAAGCGCTTTTCCTTAATTTTTGAACGATTTTCTTTTAACGACGGGTGGGTATTGAGATGCTTGGATTACTCGCAGTGATAGTCATTTGCCTGCTTACTGGCTTGGCTGGAATTCCGCTTGCCTTTGCCTTGCTTAAAGGCACGGGCCTGGGCCGGTTCGAGAAAGCGGTTGTCGGCGTGGTGCTTGGAATGACGCTGCCGGCGACCCTGGGTTTTCTCGAGTTTCTCACGGTGGGAATAAAATTCAGCGCGGCTTTGGCAGTAGTCAATTACCTTATTTTTGCCGCGGCGGGATTTGCCTTGCTGTGGAAGCAAAGGCAGTTTCCGGAATTGCGGCACTTTGCGTCGAGGGCCGCGGCGCAGCACGATTGGCTTAAGCTCGCGCGCGCAAACTGGGCTCCGATAATTCTGTTTGTAGTGATAATCGCCGGCTTTTGGGTGAGAGCGGGTTCCTGGTCAACCAACTTCTTCGAATTCGACCCGTACTACTACACTTACACCACGCAGTACCTCGTTACCGGCGGGGAGGTGCCGGCAAAGAGTTTCGACACTTACTACCCTTCTTTCCTGTCCCACCGTTACCACCCGCTTGTTTCGTACATGGCGGGCGGCTGGTACTTGGTTTACCAGGCGGTGGCGCTGCCTTCCTACTCCAAGGACGTCTTGATTCTGGCGCAGCAGTTGTATCCTGCCTTGCTCGGCGCGTTGCTTGCCTTCTTCGCTTTTCTGTTCGTTCGCGAGCGCTACGGCAGTCCCGCGGGGCTGGTTGCGGGGCTGTTCATCGCGTTTTCGCCGCAGTTGATAAAGAAATTCGCCGCGGGCGTTGCCGAGCTGCAGCCAATGGGCGTGTTCATGGCATTGGTCGTATTCGCTTTCGTCGCAATCGCGTTGCAGCGCAAGAGCATGCGCCTGAACTTGTTCGCGGGCCTACTTTCTTTCCTGTTGGTGTTGTCCGGACAGCAGTACGTTTGGCCGGTGATAGTACTGGCCGCTTACATTGCGTTGCAGGCGTTGTTCGACTTCCTTAACGATTCCCTTGACCTCCACGAAATGGCTTTGTTCGGCTCCGTGACCGTGGGAACGCTTGCTGGCGTGCTCGCGTACACGTGGTACCGCGGCGAGTCTTTTCCGTTCGCCGCCGCTTCGATACTGCTGGCCGGCGTGGTCGCCGCTTTTCTGTACGGCGTCAAGTCGGCCAAGCTGCCGCTTGAAGGCAAGACGAAGAAAGCGGCCGGCGTTGCTTTGCTGTTGGTAGTGGGCTTGGGCGTGTTGTTCGGAACTTCCTTCGGCCAAAGCGTTTTGAGTGTCATAAACAGCTTCGCCGGCTTCGGAGGAACGGTGAACCCACTGGGCAACACTGTTGCGGAGGAAAACCCCGCGAACGAAGCGTTCTTCGCCGCTTCGTACGGGGTCCTGCCGCCTTACTTTCTGCTGGGCGGTTTTACGGTGCTTGTTTGTGCGACCGCGGTTTTGTCTCTGTTCGTGAACGGAAGAAAGAAACTTGCGGCGCTGGTCGCGGCATTGACGGTTATAGTGGTTTTCTTCAACTCGCTTTTGGATGGCGCCATAAAAGCGGTTTTCGGGGGCGTTACCGAAGGCGCTTACGCCAACTTGATAAAATTCATTACCACGAGCGACGTCTTCCTTTATTTGGCGGTTGTCGTAGTCGCGCTCTTCGTCACGCAATTGTTTGACTCGAAGGACAAGCGCCTGCTTTTGTTGTATGGACTCGTCATTCTTCCCGTCGCTTACATCGGATTGCAGAAAATGAAGTACAACCTCCACCTCGGCTTCGTTCTCGCCCTTGCGATAGCAATAGTGTTGGGCGAACTGGCGTTGATTCTCCGCGAGCTGAACGAGCGCTTCAAGTTCGCTTCCGCGTCGTCAATAAAATGGACTGCAGTCGGAATAATTTTGCTGGTCGGCGGAGGAATGGTGGTCTTCCAGATAGTGGGCAATCCGCCGAGCATTCCCGGCTTATGCGACCCGTCCATCATGAGCAGCATAAAGTTTCCGGGCGTATGCAGTTCCATGATAGAATTGAATTACTCCCACATTTCCGGAGACTGGCTGCTTGCAATGAGTTGGCTGAGCAACAACACCAGCAACAAAAACCCGTCAACCGTAAGCGCCTGCGAACAAAAATTCGGCTGGCAGTGCAACGTCATGAGCTGGTGGGACTACGGCCACTGGACAATGTTTTTGGGAGACACGAACAGCGTGCTCAACCCGTTGAACAGTTATCCAAACTACGACCAGGAGGTCGCGCACGGCTTCGTCGACGGCAAGACGCAGGACTTCATCGCTTCAATGAAAGCCCACCACGCGACTCACGTGCTCGTCGACGCCCAACTTATTCAAAAGTGGGGGGCGTTGGTTTACTTGAGCGGAACGTGCACGCCTGAAATGTCGTCCTTGTGCCCGCCGGCTTACATCGAAAACTGGCGGGAGGGCGCGGGAAAAAGCCGCTACGAGGCCGAGCATTACTTTGAGTACTTGACGCTCGATGGCCAGTGCCCGACTGCGGTGCCGATGCCTGCTTTGAAAAGCAGTTTTGGAATGGTTTACTGCGCGGGCCAAAACGAGTTGATGCTGCTTGGAAGGGGAGGCGAGTTGGTTGCGGACTACCGCAGGCCTTACGTAGTAGTACAGGACTTGGCGACGACGCAGGAAATCAATGAAAACACGTCTTACTTGTTCCCGTACGCGCAGAACACTTTCGTCAACCCCAACCCCGACTTGTCGCCAGCCGGCTATAACAACACGTTAATCAAATCGGTTTTCGTGAGGCTGTACTTGTTCGAAAACCTGCCCGGATTCAGGCTGGCCTACCGCTCGCCGCACGGCGAAGTCAAGATATTCGAGATAGACCCCGCGCTGCTGAAGTGATGTTAATACTGTTAACAACGCAAGCGTTATAGGCTCCTGTTGTTAATCTTGTAACAAAGGGTGGAAGTCGTGGCGGACAGGGAACTGCTGAGGAAGGCAAGGAATTTTTTCTTCGCCCAAAAATACCGTTTCGACCTAGGCCTTCAATTCCTGGTTTTTCTCAACTTCGCGCTGCTTATTCTCACGGCAAGCGACAAGCTCAAAGCCATTCTCGGGCTGGGGCACATCAGCGAGGTAATGCTCGTCCTGCTGCCGCTGGGCTTCGTCGGCGCTTGGGCCTTCGGCTGGTTCTTGGACAGAGTAGTGCATTCGCCTCAGACGTCCGAGCGCGAGACGGTAAAGCGCAGCCTCGTTTGGAAGCAGAATTTCCAGAAGCTCGACGAAATAGGCGCCGAACTCAAGTCGTTGCGCAAGGCGCTTGAGAAAAGACGCTGAGCTGCGGCCTCCTCAACCGTAAACCTTATAAGTTAACAAGTTGTTAATTATTGAGGTTTATATGGCTGGGCGGGTGTTTTCACACGCTGCGGGTGCGCAGAATGACGCAAAGCCGAAAGGCTTTGCGTTCAGACATCGAGCAAAGCTCGATGCTGAGCCGTCGTCTGAAGACAGCGGAGTGGCGCACCCGCGTCGTCTACTTCTGCCTGAAGTACCGTCAGAAGCCGCGGGCTTCAGCCCGCGGAGTGTGTCGTTGGAGCAGCGGGTTCACTCGCTGGCGCGCCAGGCAAAGCACGCCATTTTTTCAGTCGAAGAGGCGAAGTCCTGGCGGTTGTGCAGCGACCGGGTTTTGCGCGTGGTTTTGGCGCGCATGCTGCGCAAGGGTTTGGTTAAGCGGCTTGCGCGCGGCTTGTATTTTGCGCCTCCGTTGGAGCAGAGGAACGCGGCGCCGGATGACTTGCTTTACGCCGCGCAACTGGCTTACGGCGGTTACCTGGCGTTCGCCACCGCGCTTTACTTGCATCGGCTGACGGACGAGTTTCCTTTCACGATTTTCGTTGCAACTCGAGGCAAATCCGGCAGCAAGCGTTTTGGCGAGGTTGAAGTGCGGGCGGTCGCGT
>JBFMEM010000040.1:0-8445 GCA_040753335.1 Microcaldota archaeon | reverse complement strand
CATAAAACTTGTCAGGCCACCAGTAAGCCTGCCAGTAACCTTCGCGCCTTTGTTGCGAAAGCAAGTGCTGAACCGTAGTAGTCTCAGTAAACTCTGTTCTTGCTTCTTTCAGCCCTATTGCCACACTAGCGGAAACGTCTGGAACGGCTTCGCACCACGCGCCGCACTCCCTCAAGAAGTAAGGCGGCTCAACGTAAGTGGAATAGCCGCCGTTTTTCTCATGCGCTTTCAGCAAGGCAATCGAGTCAGTCAAGTCAAAGTCAGGTGCTTCGCGGTGCAGCACTCGTACGGCAAAGGCGGTCGAGTCGGCGTCCGATTGGTTCCATGCGCGGCCGTAAGCCCAGCCGCCGTCAGGCCGCTTGGTCGCCTTAAGAAAATCGAGTGCTTTTCGCAGTGCTTCATCGCTAGCCGGAGTCGAAAAACCTTTTTCCTTTGCTTTCGAAACCGCGAGAGCAACATAGGCAGTCACCCACTCGTCAGCAGTCGAGTGCAACGGCGGCATGTAAAAATCGCGCCACGAACCATCAAGCGATTGTCTTTCGGCAAGAAAATCGAGGGCGTCAAGAACTGACGCGCGAATTCTTTGCTCACGCTCTGTAGCTTGAACCATTGCGTAAGAAAAACAAAGGAAAAGAAGCAAGGCAAACAACAACGGCACTGCACTGCGCATTCGTTCACCCAAAGTTGTAGAACCAAGCAAGCGCCGCAAAGAAAGCAAAGTAACAGCCGTAAACAAATGGCTCAGGGTCGTCGCGCGACAGCGTGAAAAACAGTGCCGCGGCGCCGAGAATCAAGGCAAAAGGCCAAAGCGCAGGCAAGTTCATCAACAGCGGCACGCAAAGAAAGGCAGCGAAAACCATTGCCGCCGTAGCAATTCGGCCCCTCCGTTCTCCCAGCAACACGGGCAGTGAATAAACGCGCATTTTCCTGTCGCCTTGTACGTCCTTCAGCTCACGAATTCCGGCAGACAACGTGAACGCGAGTACGACGGTCAACGCTATTTCAAGCGGAAAGTCATCGAAAGACGAATAAGAACGAACCGCCCAAAATCCAGCCAACATTGCAAGCAGCGTCAACAATGCAATTACTGCCGATGAAAATATTGGAACGCGCTTGAACCGCGGGCCGAATGAATAAAGAAAAGCCAAGGCATTGCCGGCGAGCACGAGCACGAGCACTTTCTCGTTTGCGCAAAAGGCAAACAAGACCGCCAAAACCAAGAAAACCGCGGCCGTGAAAAGCGCTTGTTTTTCCGAAAAACCGTCGAACAAAGGCCGCTTTCGCTTTTTGAAAACGTCTCCCTCCTTGTCCGACAAGTCGTTGAGCCAAACGTGCGACTGGAAGCTGAAAAAAACTGCTGCCAAGGCCGCGAGAGCAGTCAAACCGATTTTCGCAGTCAAGGCCGGAACAAAGCCGGGCCCGATTTTCAATGCAACAAACATTCCTGCGATTGTTGCAAGCGCGTAGTGCAGCGAATTCAGGACGCGGACATTGCGGAGAACTGCGAAAAACTTTTTGCGTTCTTCGAACAAGAACGCCAGCAAAAGCGTTCCCAGGAGAGAGAAAAGAAAAGCCACTCCCAACTGCACGTCTTCAATCCGCTGCCCCCACGCCAGAAACGGCGCAGGCAAGTAACCTGCCAAGTAAGTGATGACGTGCGCGGCAACCGCTCCCGCGACAGCGCGCCAGACGCTGCGCGTCTTGTAAAAAACGTAGGCGGCAATGAGGAAACAAACAACCAGCCCTTCAACGCGTATGCCGAGGGTAGCGCCTTCTCCGCCTATTCCAATCAAGTTGTTGAGCCACAGCGACGGGTCGGTGAAGTACTTCACGGCAACGCCCTGGCCGCCGGTTGCAATGAAGTCGATGAAAGGCGGGAGGATGATTACTGGCACGAGGAAAACGCTTTTTTTGACAATTGAAAAAAAGCGTTGGCGCGTCAACACTGCAACGGCGCTGGCAATCGAGGCCAAGACGGCAAGGTAGAAGGGCGCTTCGTAGACGATTCGCGACAGTTCCCACAACTCATGAGGGGACTCGAGGAGTCCTTCGAACACACTCCGCGTGGCAATGCACGCTAGAACGGCAGCAATGACTTGCCACCACGGGCCGTCGTAGTCGTCGACGAACTTGAAGAGGGCGCCGAACGCTTTTTTCACCGAGGAAAGGGCCACGAGCAACAAGAAAGCCCCGCGTGTTTAAAACCGTTTTCGAGCCAAACGAACGGACTGCGCTTTGAAACCGCATTTAGTGGGCTGCGTTATCAAAAAAAGATAACCAACTGTAAGAAAACCGTTTTTATACTTTAATATGATCAAGGTTATCAAAAAAGATAACTTTATAAATACAAAAGTATAAAAGTCTGCGTGGACTGGAATTCGTTCGAGGAAGAACTCGAAAGGCAAGCGATAGTCGTATTCAGCTTGCGCGACGTCGCGCGCATTACCGCAAAGCCCCTTGGTTACACGAAGATTTTCTTGAACCGCCTCGTCAAACGCGGGAGGGTCGCGCGAGTTGAGCGAGGCAAGTACTGCATCAAGGGCGCGTCGGATTACGAGGTTGCGTCAAACCTCGTGTTTCCGTCGTACGTCTCGTTTCTCTCCGCGCTGGCGTTTCACAAGCTCACGACGCAAATCCCCGTCGTAATACAAGTTGCCTGCAAGCGGCAGCGAAAAAGCGCCAAGTTCGGCGGCACGAGAATAGAGTTCGTGAGGCTGGGAGAAAAAGCGTTTTTTGGCTTCAAGCGGTTCGGAAACGCGTTCGTGGCAGAAGCTGAAAAAGCGGTCGTAGACGGCCTTTACCTGCCGCAGAAGCTGCCGCTAGCCGAAGCGGCTGCTGCGCTGAAGGAGTTGAGCGCCGAAAAACTATGCGAGCACGCGGACAGACTGGGTTCCTCCGTCGTAAAACGGCGGCTCGGCTACCTGCTTGAACGCGCGGGAAGACAAGCGTCGTTTGCGCCGCCCAAGACGACGCGCTACGCCTTGCTCAACCCTGGCCTTCCGGCCAAGGGACAAAAAAACAGAAAGTGGATGCTGCTGGTAAACGAGGTTTTGGAATGATTTCCAGAAAGGAACTTGAATCGCTTGCGAAGACAATCGGCTTCAACGTCTACCAGGCCGAAAAGGATTACTTGCAGCACGCATTTCTTGCCGCGCTGTACTCCGTTTCGACCAACGAATTCGTTTTCAAGGGAGGAACGGCGCTGCAAAAGGCGTACGGCCTCGACCGCTTTTCCGAAGACGTGGACTTTACTTTCGCCGCTTCCAGCGACCCGGCGGACCTTCTTGAGAAGGCGGCGGCAGAACTCGGTAAATTCGCTGAAACCGCGTTAGGAAAGCGCGAGCGAAAAGCCACTTCCCTCTCCCTGCGCTTGAAAGTAAAGGGCCCGCTTTACGACGGCACCGAACGAAGCACTCAGACGATCGTCGTGGAAGTCAGCCTGCGGGAAGCCCTCTTGAAAAAAGCCGCCGCCAAGCGAATCGTTCCATTGTATCCCGACCTGCGGCCCTACGTCGCGTTGTGCATGGACTTGCAGGAAGTGCTGGCCGAAAAAGTCCGCGCCATCATGACGCGCGACCGGCCGAGGGACGTTTACGACGCGTGGTTCTTGTTGAAAAAGGGAACGCCTTTCAACGCAAGCGAGGCGGACAAAAAACTGGCTTACTACGGCAAACGGTTTGAACTAGCTGAGTTCAATAAGGCAGTGCAACGCAAGGAAAAAATCTGGCTCCCTGAACTGAAAGCGCTTATCCGCAACCCGCCGCGGTTCGAAGAAGTCTACCAAGAAATCCTTCCTTACTTCGAAAACAAAAGCGCATCACGCTAACAAACTGCCCGCTTATTACAGTGCCCGGCTCAACTTTTCGTTTCAAGTTTTTCAACAAAAGCACCCGCCCGCGCCAGAGTGGCGAAAACAGTTTCAAAACAGCTTGGCGGATTGTAAACGCGGGGGGAAAAATCACGGCACGGCGACGCCGAAGTCAAGCGCCTTGCGCAGTATTGACTGCTTAAAGCGGCTTGCCTTTCGCGCTTCCTGCGGAGTATAGCACAAAACGTCTACCGGAGCCCGCGTTTTCCAATGCTTTCTGACGAGCGGATAACGGTCGAGCTCGTGAACGCCTTGAAACGCCTTGCTCACGACTATAAAGTCGTAGTCGCTGTCCTCGTAGTAGTTTCCTCTAGCGCGGGAGCCGAACAGAATCACTTTCACCGACTCGCGAAAAGCGCGGGAAAGTTCTTTCTTGAAAGCGCGAGCCGCGGCTAGATTCGGGTTTTGCACCACTCAATCACTTTCCTCGCGGTTAAGACCGCGTTGTGCGCCCGCCTCTCGTCAACCGCCTCCTTTGGCGTTTCTCCCTCGTAATCAAGGTAACGCGCCTTCATTTCAAGCGGGGAAACGACGGCGACGTCGGCAACAACTTCGCGGGGGGCGCCGACTTCCTCGGCCAAAAAAGCGAGTTCGCGTGTTTTCTTCAAGCCCTTTCCCTTGGCAATCCAAACTGCCTTCAACGCCTTTTCTATCGCCTGCTGGGCCCAAAAGCCGGCGGCGTAGTATTTTCCGCCGTCAAAACAGTACTCCGCAGTATCGAGGTCTTCGAGGGCTTGCTGAAACCATTTTTTGGCAATACTCATTCACACCAACGATTCAGTTAACGCGCCACAGAATAAAAGCTTTTTATTCCACTCCCGCCTGAATTCGTGCGTATGCCCTTCCCCGCGTTCCTAGTCAAAGCCTATTTTTCTGCAGAGGACTTGTACTACAAGGCCGCCGATCTTCTGCAAAAAAAGCTCCATGTTCCGGTCTACAAGTACTACGTCGACCCAATTGAAAACACGGGAACCCCGTCCTTTCCGGTGACGCTGGCGATAATAGCCGCGATTCTCTTCAGCCTCGGAATAGTCGTCGCCGGCGCGCCGAAAATCGCTTTCCAAGTAACAGTCATGCACGGCAGCATTCCCCTCGAAGGAGCGACCGTCACGCTGAGCGGCGGAACCTACTTCGCGGAACTCGAGACGGACGAAAACGGCCAAGTGCTGTTCGAAGACATTCCTGAAGGAACCGAGTTGTCGCTCGCCGCAGGCAAGGAAGGCTACCGAAGCAAGCAAGCCACCGTTACCGTCAAAAAAGAGGGAACGACCGTCAGGCTCTACCGCGAGGGCGAGGCCGAGCCAGGCGAAGGCGGCCTCGTAAGCGTTGCCGTAGTCGCGACGGACGAAGAGGGCGCGCCGTTGGCCGGCGCAAGCATTTCCTATTCCTTCGACAACCAAGGCGACGCCGGAGCAGCCAACGCCGAAGGCAAGTACTCGTTCAGCGCCTTGCAAGGCGCGGAAGTCGCCGTAACCGTTTCCAAAACCGGCTTTCAAACCGCAAGCGACTCGTTCACGGCAAGCGAGGGCTTCGTTAAAACAATTGCGTTGAGGCCGTTGAGCGCCGACCCGAGGCTCGCGCTGCGCGGAACCGGCTTGCCAGTGCCCCGCGACGGAGTCAACACCGAGGGCTCGGGAGACACCGAGTACTCGGGAGTAACAGTCGAAGTACGTGGCAAGAACGGCGTCAACTACTCTTCCGCAAGCGTGAGGCTGTACAACGCGTTCAACGACGCGCGAATAAACGAGGCAACCGCGCGGCCCAACCAGCCGGCGTCATTCGGCCAAATCGCAGTGGGAACAGAGGTTTACGCAATTGCCAGCGCAACCGGCTTTTCGACGAACAAAAGCCGCAACGTCGTAGTCACGCGCAGCCAGACACGCATAGTGCTTGAAATAACGAACTTGACTCAATTGTTTTACAACTCGACGACCGGCGAGTGGTGCTACGCCGACGGAAGATGCATTCACCTAAACGAGGAAACCGGCGAGTACGAAGACGAAAACGGAACCGAAATCGACGAAGAAACGCTTGCTTCCCTCGGCGTCAGCCTCGACGTCTACGCCGTCGACAACTCGACCGGCCAGGCAGTGGCCAACGCGCAAGTCATTTTACAGGACGCCGACGGAGCGCCGTTGCACGAAGAACGCGCGAACGCCGCCGGCAAAGCGTCCTTCGAAGACCTCGTAATAGGCAGCAGCTTCACGGTGTTCGCTTCCAAAACCGACTACTTTCCGTACTGGAGCCCCGCGCCCTTCGAAGCAGGCTCTGCCCCGAATTACACGGCGCGCTTGGTGAAAGGCGACGAGAACAACAGCGGAAGCCTGGCTGCGCACGTTTACGCCATTCAAGGAACGGGGACTGTTGACTTGGCGACCGTTAAAGTAACGCTGCGCGTCAACGGAACTCGCTGGACTGAAGAAAAGGAGACTAACAGAAGCGGAATAGCGTTGTTCTACCCGCTTCCAATCGGCGCGGAAGTAATTGCCGACGCGACAATAGAAGAGTTCGTTGCAACGAACTCGACGGTCATTCAAAGGGGAAGCAACGCGGTGGACTTGCTCGCGTTGACGCCTCAGTACAATCTCGCCGTTGAAGTGCGGGACTACATGCGCAACCGAACAATGGCTGCCAGAGTAAAGGTATACTGGCCTGACGCAAGCAGCGAAGCCAACCTCGTTTCAGAGTGCTCGACTACCGCTACTGCGAACTGTCGGTTCACGCTCTACACCAAGAGAAGCTATGAAATAAAGGCCGAGGCAAGCGTGTTCCCGACCGTGCTGCGGCGTTACACTGAAAGCAATGCGGCCGCGCGCCAAGCCAATTTGACGATTGAAATGATTCCGAGGACCGGCAACATAGTCCAGTACATGGGATTGTTCTACGAAGACGGCACTCAAAAAGCGCCTGGCGAGCCGATTCCGCCGCGGTTCTGCATCGACGGCGGCTGCCCCACTTCCGACGTCGCGGTTTACGGCAGTTGGGCTTTTGAATTGTGGCCGACCGAAAAATACTACGCAAAGTTCCTGGTGTTCCTGCAGAACAACACGCAGGAAACTGTTTTGTACGTCCGCGCAGGAGAAACCAGCCGCGACATTCTGTCGGACAACGCCGCCATACTGAAAATGTTTACGCACTTAGGCGGAAGCGTGTTCGATCCCTCGTTATTCGATTCAGTGAAGGGAAGCAAGGGCACCGGCTGTCCTTCCCCAATTCCCGCGCAGGAAGATGGGTTATACAAGTGGGTTGAAGCCAGAATTTCGGCTGAAAACTATTCAGGCGCGGATGCCATTGAAGTAAACGTCCCCATAATCACGACCTCCGACCGTCACAACCAGTTCACACTCTACTACCGCGCAGCCGCGCGCGTCAACGACTCAGCGTACGTTACCGAACCGCTTGATGAAGCGTTTACTCCGTCGACCGAGTCTTCAAAGCGCTGCACTGCTAAAGCGAACACCGCAAACTTCACGAAACCTGACGCAGTCGACTACGGCTTCGCGTGCTCGCAAAAAGGCTGCATCAAAACGAGGTACGAACAAGAAGACCGAAGAGGCGGGGCGTTCTTCCAAGTAAACATTCCCTACCTCGCGGAAGGCGCTCCGCTTGCAATCAATTACACCGTAACTGACTTCAGCCCGCCGCCGGCCTACAGCGAAACGGTAGACAAGTTTGTTTACTCGCCCATATCAAAGGCAAGGCTGACTTACTTGAATCCCAGCAACCTAGAGGCGGAAGGAGAAGATAGCTGGCGATACGAAATCCAGATGGGCGGGCCTCATGCAAGTGGCGACGACACGTATATCCCAAACTGGGAAGACGAATCACACGCCGTACTAACAGATGGCCAAGAAACAATCAGCTTTTACTTGAAGAGCGAGCCTCCGGCGACGCAAACGGCCCTGCAGACGCAGGTCTTGTTTTCTTACGCCAAACAAGCAACGCCCCCCCAAAGCACGTATGTAGTCAGATTCAATTCAGGCACCCAAAAACTAGAAATGTTCCGCGCGGACGACACTGCGTACGCGCATGCCTTGAACGAAATTCCGTTAACCGCGAGCCCCGTTTTTCCGGCGGACGCGGTCTACCTGCGTTTGGACGCGAGCTCGCTGCCGTCAGACTGCCGCGCAACGGAGTTGAGCCACACGCCATTCACTGTAGTTAAGACGCCGCGCGCAACGGGCTGCTTCGAATACGAGCGCACCACAGGATTGCTGAAGTACGACGCCAGCGCCAGCAAAACAGCTTGCGAAGCGTACTCAAAAGACCCCAACTTCGTCAACTCGGCGGCAGTCAACTTAACAGTCTCGCCCGACTGCATCGGACCAGTGTACTCCAAAACGATCACGCTGAACATAACCGCGGACAACACGTACCCAGCGTTATACTTCGTGCCAGCATGGCAGCTGGGCTACTACGGCCTGCACGCGTCAAACGCAGTAATGCTCTTTCAAGATCCCTTCAACGGAGAAGTACTGCCCCACATTCTAAACGATCTCCAGCTCCTGTTGCTGGTAAACAACCGCCAGTACGGCCCCCTAGAGCCGATAGTAATACAGTATGGAGACGCGCTCTTT
>JBFMEM010000039.1:0-8532 GCA_040753335.1 Microcaldota archaeon | reverse complement strand
CAGCTCGGCCGCGTTGCCCAAAACCAGGCCGAAGACGAGCACTGAAATGGCTCCGTTGCCTCCAACGTAGTTCGCCGCGGCGTACAGGAAAAGCGCGGCCCCGAGCGTCAGGAGGTACTCGTAAGACCTGTCGCCCAGCTCGCGCAAGAGCCGCACCCAAACAAAGCCCGCAACCGCGCCGCCGACTATTGCTATGGCGAAGGCGGCCGCGACCTCGTGCAACGGAATGGCGGCGTCAAGCGAATGCACCGAGATCAGGCGCAGCACGACGACCGCGAACACGCTTCCAAGTGCGTCGCTTATCGTGGCCTCGAGGCTCAACGAAACCTTCGTTGACTCGCTGGCGCGCAGGCGGTCGGCTATCGACCCAACGATGGTTGGGCAGCTGCCGCTCAAGACAAAGGCGAGGAATGCCGCGTGCATGAGCTGCCAGCCGAAAACCAGGTGCGCGACCGCGGTGATCAACGCGGCGCTGACGAAGTAGGCGAAGAAAGCGAAAACGCTGGCCGACGGAAGGTCGGAGACCACGCGGTAGAAGTTGAAGCGCTGGCCCGCCGCAAGCATTATTATCACCAGGGCGGTTGCGGCGAAAAACGGCATTGCCGGCGTCAGCGAACCGGCGTCCACCAGCCCCAGCAATGGGCCCACTACCGCGCCGAAGGCGATGAGTATCAGGATGTCGGGAACGTTGGTTGCCTCAAAGAGCTTCGCGGCAAGAAAGCCGGCGAAAATTATTGCGCCGGCCAGCGCCACTCCAAGAATCAAGTCGGCCATTTGTCTCAACGCGTTATCTCGACGGTCTTATAGACTTCCAGAAGTTCCTTCTTGTTCTCGAAGTGCTTGCGGACGGGAGCGATTATTTTGTCGACGTGTTCGGCGACGCAGTTCTTGATGTCGGCCGGATGCAGTTTCTTGGCCAGAAACGCCTTTTCCATTTCCTCATACGAAGCGAAGGCCACGTCTCCGCCGAACCTGGCTTCCCTGCGCACCGTAACCTCTTTGAACTCGTGGAAAACAACGTACTTCGCCAATTCGAGCACGGGATTGCCTTCGGCCGCGGGCGGGCAATAGGCTTTCGCGAGCTTCGACTTGACTTCCTCTGTCGAATCATGCACGAAAACAGCTGTCCACGGCTTGCTCTTGCTCATCTTCGCCGCAAGAGTCTTGGCCTCCTTGTCCGCCCCTTCTTCGACCTTCGGCGGCTCCGCGAGGCCGGGAAGCAAGTGCTGGTGGAGCGCAACCGGCTTCTTCCAGCCCAAGGCAGGAAACACTTCGCGGGCAAGCATGTGGATTTTGCGCTGGTCCATTCCGCCGTGCGCGATGTGCGCGCCGATTTCGTGAATGTCAACTCCCTGCATGGGCGGGTAGATATACTGCGCCAAATCCAGTTTCTCGTTCTCGGACCTCCCCATTATAGTCAGGCAACGCGCGGTCCTGGCCAGCGAAATGTGGAGCGAAAAACGCATTACGTCCCGCCAGTAAGAGTCGTTGTCGTGGTACAAATCGCTTCCCAACACGATTTCGGCGTCGGGGCACATGAACTTGAATGCTTCCTCGTAGTACTTCGCTGCAAGCAGAATCTTTTCCCAGTCGCCGCCGAGCTTTTTGTTGAGAACGCTGTGCCAGTCTGCCAGGAAGACCTTGGTCTTGAAGCCGGCTTTGGCCAAGTCGTTTATCTTGAAGCTGCTGAGAACTAGGGTTCCGAGGTGGAGGTGGCCGGAGATTTCGAAGCCGATGTAGTGCCCCGGACGCGCTTCGGTTTCCAGAACCGCTTTCAAGTCCTCGCGGGTGACCAGCTCCTCGGTAGGCGGCTTGAGCGCCAAGTCTATTTTCGACTCGATGTCCACGTCCCTGCACCTTTCGAGAGTTAAGAGGAAAAGAGTTTTAAATAAGGTTCGCAAAATTATTTGCAACTCATTTTCGTGAGAAATGGGGAGTTGACCGCTTTTTCAGAAAGCGGTAGAGAACCATGGGCAAGAGTCTTTGCTTTACAGGTTTTACCTAAAAGGTGTGTTTAAATGGACTTGGACAAGTCGATTCGCATGGCAGTCGACACCGGCAAGGTGCTGATGGGCGCCGACAAGACCGTCAAGGCGGCGTTGAACGGCACCGCCAAACTGGTGGTAATCGCCTCAAACTGCCCTACGGAACGCAGGCAGGACTTGAAGCACTACAGCCAAATGTCCGGCGTTCCAGTCCTCGACTTCGAGGGCACTTCAATCGAGTTGGGAACCGTGTGCGGAAAGCCCTTTCCAGTCTCGGCGATGACTGTACTGGACGCCGGCAACTCGGACCTGCTCGAGGCAGCCAAAAAGTGATTCGATGCCAACGCTTTCCCTGGAAGACATTCAGCTCATGAACCTGATTGAAATGACGACCGGCGCCAAGGCCAACGACCTCGTGCACGAGGACGGAACTCTCGTGATACTCGTGCAGAAAGGCGACCTCGGAAAGGCAATCGGCAAGGGAGGCGCAAACGCGCAGAAGCTCAGGCAGAAACTCGGGAAAGAAATCGCGATGGTCGAAGACGCGGACGACCCGCAGGCATTCGTCGCAAACGCGCTGGCGCCCGCCGTGCTGCGCAGCGTCGACGTCTCCGAGGAAGGAGGAAGGAAAGTCGCGGTCGTGAGCGTGGACGCTAAGAACAAGGGAAGCGCCATCGGACGAGGCGGCGAGAAAATCAAGCGCGCGCGCCTGCTCATGCAGAGGAAATTCGGTTTTGACGACGTGAAAATAAGGTGAATTGAAGTGGGAAAGGGATTGTTTGCCGGAAGACAGCTTGAACGCAACCGCAAGAGAATGCGTTGGAAGAAAAAGCCCTGGAAGAGGAAAGCACTGGGCCTGAAGTTCAAGTACGACCCCCTCGAGGGAGCGCCCATGGCCAAGGGAATAGTCATCAAGAAAGAGGGAAAGGAACAGAAGCAACCGCACTCGGGCATTTTGAAGTGCGTTCGCGTCCAGCTCGTCAAAAATGGAAAGAAAGTCAGCGCGCACTGCCCGCGCGACAAGGCGATCGAGTTCATTGACGAGCACGACGAAGTGACCATCGCCGGCCTCGGCGGCTCGCAGAGAGGACAAATGGGCTCCATTCCGGGAGTCCGCTATAAAGTCATTGCCGTCAACGGCGTCGACTTGAACCAGCTGAGGACGAAGAAGAAAGAGAAGCCAAAGAGGTAGACTTGAATGGAGAAACTGTTCGGAAAATACTCGTACGAAGGAATCGTCGTAAAAGACCCCAGCTTGGCTCCGTACGTTTCACTCAGGCCCCTGGCGTACCCGCACACTTATGCAAGGCACGCGAACAAGCAGTTCGCGAAAGCCAGGGTAAACCTCGTCGAGCGGCTGGCGAACAAGCTCATGCGCGGCGGAACCGGCGAAAAACTCGGCGGAAAAGTCATTCGAACCCACGGAAAACTTCAGGGAAAAAAGGCGAAGGTGCTGCGCATCGTCGAAGAAGCCTTCGCGAAAATCGCGGAGGAAACCAAGCAAAACCCAATCCAACTCCTCGTCCAGGCGGTCGAAAACTCGGCTCCCCGCGAAGACGTCACGCGCGTCAGAATGGGAGGAATCGCGTACCAAGTCGCCACCGACGTAAGCGCACAACGCAGGCTGGACATGGCGCTGCGCAACATCGCGCTCGCGGCAATAACGAGTTCCTTCGGCAAGCCCACTAACCTCGCCGGCGCGCTGGCCAAGGAAATAATGCTCGCCGGCTCCGGAAGCCTCGACAGCTACGCCATAAAACGCAGGAACGACACCGAACGCATGGCAAAGTCAGCGAGATAAAAAAGAGAGTGAAGAAAAATGGCGAAGAAGGAAGTAGTCGCGGAACACGTCGCAAAACTAATGGCCAACCGGCAGAACATCCGCAACATCGGAATAGTCGCGCACGTTGACCACGGAAAAAGTACTTTAAGTGACACCCTCGTAGCGAAAGCCGGACTCATTTCCCAGGAACTCGCAGGCGAACAAAGAGTATTGGACTTCGAGGAACTCGAGCAACAACGCGGCATCACGATCAAGGCCGCGAACATCTCGATTCCAGTCACGTTCAAGGACGCGGACTATCTGATCAACTTGATTGACACGCCGGGACACGTCGACTTCGGCGGCCACGTCACGAGAGCCCTGCGCGCGGTGGACGGCTGCATTCTCGTCGTCGACTGCGTCGAGGGAATCATGCCTCAGACCGAAACCGTACTGCGCCAGGCGCTCAAGGAAAAAGTCAAGCCCGTGCTCTTCATAAACAAAATCGATCGTTTCATCAACGAACTCAAGCTCGACTCGAACGCGATGCAGCAAAAGTTTTTGCGCATAATCACGGGCGTCAACAAGCTCATCACCAACTACGCGCCGCCGGAATTCAAGGAAGCCTGGCAGATAAAAGTCGAGGCCGGCAACGTAGCGTTCGGAACCGCGTTCAACAAATGGGCCCTCTCCTTCCCCCTAATGAAGGAAAAGAACATAAGCTTCAAGAAAATGTACGAACTCTGCGCGGCAGGCCAGCACAAGGAACTCCAGGAAATGGCGCCCCTCGCGGAAGTCATCCTCGACCTGATTCTCCAGCAGCTGCCCAACCCCCTCGAGGCGCAGAAGTACCGCATCCCCACGCTGTGGCACGGCGAGTTGGAAAGCGCCGAAGGAAAAGGAATGCTCAACTGCGACCCGACCGGCAAAGTCTGCTTCGCCGTCACCGCAATCCAAATCGACCCCCACGCGGGGGAAGTAGCGGTCGGAAGGCTGTTTTCGGGAACGCTGCACAAGGGAAGCGAGCTCTACGTCGCCTCGCAGTACAAGACCGAAAAACTCCAGCAAGTCGCCATTTACATGGGACCCGACCGCGTCATCCTCGACAAAGTGCCTGCTGGCAACATCGTCGCCCTAGTGGGGTTGAAGGAAGTCTACGCGGGAGAGACAATCAGCGAAGGCGAAATGAGCCACACTTTCGAAAAAATCAAGCACCACAGCGAGCCGGTTGTCACCAAGTCCATTGAAGCAAAGAACCCCAAGGACCTAGTCCGCCTGACGGACGTCCTCCACAAGATGGCCAAGGAAGACCCGACAATAAGAGTGGAAATCAACCAGCAGACGGGAGAACACCTCCTCAGCGGAATGGGCGAACTCCACCTGGAAATAGTCGAGTACAAGATACAAAAAGACAAGGGAATCGAAATCGTCACCTCGCCCCCCATAGTGGTTTATCACGAAACCATTTTCGGCCAAGGCCCTGAACTCGAGGGAAAGTCGCCGAACAAGCACAACAAGTTCAGGATAGAAGTCGAGCCCCTCGAGGAAGGAGTCAAGAAGGCCTTCAACGAAGGCGAGATAGACGAGAAAATGAAGGGCAAAGACCTCCAGGAAAGGCTCATCAAGGCGGGACTGCCGCGCGACGAGGCAAAGAAAGTACTCGCACTCCACGAAAACAACGTCTTCATCGACGCAACCAAGGGAGTGCAGTACCTGCAGGACATCATGGAACTCTTGATCCAGGCGTTCGAGGAAGCGGTCGAACAAGGGCCGCTGGCGAAAGAAAAATGCATTGGAGTCAAAGTCAAGCTCACCGACGCCACGATTCACGTCGACCCCGCCCACCGCGGCCCCGCGCAAATAATTCCTGCAGTCAAGCGCCCGATTTACGCGGGAATACTGCAAGCCAAGTGCGCGCTTCTCGAACCCAAGCAAAAACTAGTCGTAAACAGCCCAAGCGACTACATGAGCGGAATAATCAACCAAATCCAGGGCCGCCGCGGACAAATACAGGACATGATCCAGGAAGGAGAGGCCGTGACAATAGAATCCCTCGTTCCGGTTGCGGAAATGTTCGGCTTCGCCTCAGAAATCCGCAGCGCCTCCCAAGGAAGAGCCGTTTGGTACACGGAGTACGCGGGCTACGAAAAACTACCGGCGGAACTCCAGGCCCGCGTCGTAACGCAAATCCGCAAGCGCAAGGGCGAGCCCGAAAGACCCCCCACGCCGAGCGACTTCCTGGACTGAGGAAGCCCTCCCTCCCTTTTCATTTTTTCCCTCTTCTTAGTAGCAGAAAACCTTGCCCCTACATTTAAGCAAAAACAGTAAATTTTATATACTTGTAGGGATAAGATGTTTACATGGTGTCCGTTAGGAAAAAAACAGTCGGCAAGCAGGACTATTACTACCTGGAGCACGCCGTCCGCAGGAAAGGAAAGGTGGAAAAGCGCGAGCTCTACCTCGGCAAAACCCTGCCAAAGGACATCGAAGAAATCAAAAGCAATTTTCTCGGCGAAATCTATAAAGAAAAATGGTTCCCGGCGCTGGAGAAAATAAAGAAAGCGGCCGCGCAGGAAGCTAGAGCCACTCCGCCGTCCGCACGCGAGCAAGAGCTGGAAAAGTTTTCGATAAAGTTCACGTACGACACGCAGCGCATCGAAGGGTCTACTCTGACGCTTCGCGAAACCGCCGACTTGCTTGAAAAAGGAATTTCGCCGCGCGCGAAGCCGGTTCGCGACGCAAAGGAAGCCGAAGCGCATCAAAAAATTTTTTACGAGATGCTTAAGACGGAAAAAGACCTGTCTCTTCAACTAGTCCTCGAATGGCATTACAAACTCCTTAATGAAACAAAGCCAGACCTTGCGGGCAGAATCAGGCGGCACCAGGTGGCAATCGCAGGAAGCAAGTTCATGCCGCCGACACCGGCCGAAGTGCAGCCGCTCCTGACTGACTTTTTCAAGTGGCACGCGCGAAGCAAAAACAAAACGCAGGCAGTAGAGCTAGCAGCGCTCGCGCATTTGAAGTTCGTAACAATACATCCTTTCGCCGACGGCAACGGCAGAATTTCCAGGCTGTTGATGAACTTCATACTAAACCGCGGGGGCTTTCCAATGCTCGACATCCCTTACAAGGGAAGAAGCAGCTACTACCGTTCGCTCGAACGCGCGCAAACAAAGCGGATTGACGCAATCTTCGTCCAGTGGCTCTTCAAACAATACATAAAAGAATACGCGCGATACCTACGCGCACACTGAACGCCCCCGCACCGCTAAACATTACCGCTAGATTAATATTTTCTTCAAACAATTTCTTTCCATGGCAGTCGAACCAGTTGAATTCAAGCCCCCCGCCAAGTGGAGCAAGCCCGTCTTGCACCAGGCTAGGTGGCTGAACGTGCCGGTGCCGGCGTTCGACAAGCCAGTTCCCAAAAACATTCGGTGGGCGTGGGTCAAGCAGGAAATCCGGCATCCCTCGGGACGCGTGCGCGTACAACTGCAGTGGGAAGGACACGGAGGCAAAAAACTCGAGCTCACCGCCTTTGGGGTAACCGACTTGCGCGACGGCCTCCACTTTCACCTTGGCAGTGACTCAGGCACGCTCGGCGTCACCAGACTATCAAAACGGCTTGCACACCTTTACGACAGCGACGAATTCATCAAACAGTACTTTAATACCCTCCCAGCTCCGACGAAGCCAAGCGCGCATCCTTCTTCGCCCAAGCTCGGCGAAAACGACGTCAAGCGCTTCACTGCACAAGTCAAGTCCGCCCTGGCGCTCCACCCGCAGCGAAAAAGACTGGAAGCAAAACTGAAAGAACTGATTAGACATCACCACGCATACCAGCGGGAGCTTACAGAGCGCCTTAAACGCTGAACGAAAATGAAAAAAATCCGCGCGACGCCGTTCAGCCTGGCTCTTTCGCTCGAATGCGGCCAGGCGTTCGGCTGGCGAAAGCAAGGCGATGACTATGCGGGCGTAGTGAATGGAAAGAAAATTTTCGTGCGCCAGCACAAGCAATTGCTGGAGTTCGAAGGCGCGTCCGCAAACGAAATCCGAAATTACTTTGCGTTAGACCACGACTTGAACGAAATCTATTCCGAAATATCAGTCGACGACAACGTCAGGCAGGCCGTAGAGGCGTTCAATGGACTAAGGATTTTGCGGCAGGAGCCGTGGGAATGCGCGGTCTCGTTCCTTTGCAGCCAGAACTCAAACATTCCGCGAATCGAAAAAATGCTTTACAACATTCGAAGCAAATTCGGAACGCCGCTCGGCGACGGAGTCTACTCGTTCCCGACTCCCGCGCAGCTCTCGAAAGCAACCGAAAAACAACTGGAACAACTGGGTTTGGGCTACCGAGCGAAGTACGTCAAGCGCTTTGCCGACCACGTGGCGCGGCACCATGACGACTTCATAGCACTTAAGAGACTTTCTTACGAAAAAGCGCGGGAAAGGCTGATGAACCACTTGGGAATAGGACCAAAGGTTGCGGACTGCGTTTGCCTCTACTCGTTGGAGAAGCTGGACGCTTTTCCGATTGACGCGTGGATGAAGAAAGTGCTTAAAAAATACGGGAAAAAAGGAAGTTACGCGGCGCTGGCTGCTTTTGCGCGAAGGCGCTTCGGCCGCTTCGCGGGTTACGCGCAGCAGTACTTGTACGCGCTTGCGCGGGCGAAGCCCTATTCCCTGAGGTAGGGCCTCAACAGTTTTTCCGCCGCGTCGTGGTTGTCGACGCGCATTGCGAGAATCGAGCTGCCGCTTTCCTTGGAAAGCAGGTAGACGTTC
>JBFMEM010000038.1:0-8862 GCA_040753335.1 Microcaldota archaeon | reverse complement strand
TGCGCGTTTTTTCGCTCGGCTGCGTCACGCGCTTGCCTCGCCACCGGTTGAGCGTTTTTTCGCCGAACGCGGACGCGCGCGCTAGGTCGGCTTCGGAAAGGGGTTTGGCGCCGAAGAAGCCCCGTAACTGTTTTATTGAAAGCGTTTCGTGAACGCGCATTCCGGCTCCGGCCAGGACGGCGACCAGTTTTTCGAGTTTTTCTCTTCCGTCTGCTTGGATGCAGAACACGGCCGCGGGCTTTCCCTTGAGCGCGCCGCCTATTTCAAGAATGCCCTGCTGCTGGCGGCCTGCGAACTCGGTTCCGAAGAAGGCCGCGTCGCATTCGCAGGGCCACCCGCGCGAGAAAGAGTTTCCGGTCTTCGCGATTCCTTCGCAGATTTTTTGCGCCAGCTGCTCCAGGGCCGACGAGCCCTCGGCGTGCACGAGTACTTTCAAACGCCTTTCCTCTCCTTGGCGGCCTTCACGAGGGCGTTGAACGCTGGCTCGGGTGTTTCGAGGCGCGAGTCGAACTCGGGGTGGTACTGGGTTGCGAAGAAGAAGGGGTGGCCCGGCAGTTCGAGCACCTTCATTATGTTCGCGCCCGCCGCGTCCACGCCGCTGAACACCACGCCCGCGCGTTCTATGTCGGTTATGTAATCGGGATTCATTTCGTACCTGTGCCTGAACCGCTTGTACACCCGGTCGCTTGCGTAAATCTTTTGCGCGGTTGTTCCTTTCTTTAGGTCGACGTTTTTCGCGCCTAGGCGATTGGTTCCTCCCATGTCCTTGACTTGCTTCTGTTCCGGCAGCAGGTCGATGACGGCGTGGCGCGTATTGGGCTCAACTTCGCTTGAGTTGGCGTCCTTCCAGCCCAAAACGTTTCGCGCGATTTCTATTACCGCCATTTGGAAGCCGTAGCAGATTCCCAGGTAAGGAACTCCTTTGGTGCGGCAGTACTTAACGGCCCCTATTTTTCCCTCGACTCCGCGCTTGCCGTACCCGCCTGGTACTATCACCGCGTCGTAGCCGCCAAGTATTTTTTCGGCGCCTTCGCGCTCGATCGCCTCCGAGTCAACCAGATCCGCGCGCACGCGGCACGAGTTTGCGGCCCCCGCGTGTACAAGCGCCTCGAAGACGCTCATGTAAGTGTCTTTCATTGTCGCGTACTTTCCGGCTACTGCTACTTTCACTTCGGGGCCGGAGAGCGTTTTTTCAACGAGTTCGCGCCAGTTGGCCAAGTCGCATTTCCTGGTTTCGAGGGCAAGTTTTTTTGCGAGGTTAAGGTGTATTCCTTGTTTTTCGAGGATTAGCGGGAGCTCGTAGACGGCGCGTACCGTGGGCGAGAAGAAAACGGCTTCATTGCGTACGTTGCACTGTTGCGCTATTTTTTCCCGGGTGCCTTCGCTCAACGGCGCGTCGCACCGCGCGACTATGACGTCGGGGGTCAGTCCCCTTGCCAGCAGGTTTTTTACGGAGTGCTGGAGGGGCTTGGTCTTCTGTTCGCCGGTGAGAATCGTGGGAACCAGGGCGAGGTGGACGCAGGCAGTGTCGTTCGGCTCTTCCTCAAAGCGAATTTGCCGGATTGCTTCGAAAACTATTTCGGACTCGATGTCGCCGACTGTTCCGCCGACTTCGACTACGAGGACGTCGGCATCCGTCGCTTCCGCCGCGCGCCGTATGCGGCGCTTTATTTCACTGGTTGCGTGCGGGATTAGCTGGAGGGTTTTTCCAAGGAATTCGCCGCGACGTTCGTTGTCGATGATGGTCTTGTAGACCATTCCCATCATCATGTTCTGCTCGCGTCGTGCGTTGATTCCGAGAAAGCGTTCGTAGTTGCCTAGGTCGAGGTCGCACTCGAAACCGTCCTGCGTGACGAAGACTTCGCCGTGCTCGAAGGGGTTTAGGGTGCCGGCGTCGCAGTTCAAGTAGGGGTCTATCTTCATTATCGAGACGTTGACGCCTGAGCTTTTGAGGAGGCGGGCGATTGAAGAAGCGAGAATGCCCTTGCCCAGCGAGGAAAGAACTCCGCCGGTAACGAAAACGAACTTAGGCATGACAAGTTAACGTTGAAAGAATTAAAAAAGAGGAAGGGGGAACGCGAGGGCTGGAAAGTGCGTTCCCCCGCTGCGCTCGCGAGTCCTAGTGTCCGACCATGACTACACGAGTCGAGACGAGCAGGCTGTGCATGTGCCTCTTGCGGTGGTGGAAGTAGGCCGCCGCTGCAAGAAGCGGGGGCGCCGCTATTGGCGCGACGAACAACATTATTGCGCCGAGGATTCCGCACAAGTACATTGCGGTGCGGAAGCGGATGAAGTCCTTCCACGTGTCGAGCTGGCTTTCCAGGTAGCTCCAGCGGGTGCGCATTCTGAGGAAAGGCTCTTTCGCGTCGGCTAGGACGGATGCCAGTTGAACGGGTTCTGCAACAGTCATTTTTCATCACCTTAACTCGGGTGCACCAGCGTTTTTCCCTTGAACCACTGGATGCCCCACGCGACGCCGATTTGCTTTTCGCTCCAGAAGGTTCCGGCGAGGAAAGCGGGAATCGCCGCCAGGTAAACGTTTACGAACAACGCCGTGACTACCGTTATGGCCAGGCATGCCCACGCATAGGCGTAGTACTTGTACACGGCTGCGACGTTGGCGTCGCGGAACTTGCCCCGGCCTATTGAGTCGTTCAGGAACTCGCGGCGGCTCTTGAGTTCGGCGACGTGCATTGGTTCGCCGCTGCCTTCCACTACCTCGCCGTTTGGCTTGACTTTGGCGTGCAGCCTTTCATTGGCGACCGCCGGCACGTAAAACGGAACCAGGGTTTCTCCCTTGTCCGGCAGGGGGTTTTGCGTGTTCTCCGGCCGTATGTACTCCGCGATCAAGGGGTTGGTCGAGCTGGCGAACGAGCCTCCGGCTCCCGGCGTGGTCGCCAGCCACGTCATCTTCGGTTTTTGCTTCGCCGGCTTGCGCAGCATTCTCTTTGCGTCAGCTATTCCGCTCATAGTACCGCCACCATTATTCCGTAAACTACCCCGATTATGACCGCGGTCCAAACCAGTTCCTGTGGCGCGCCGAACAAGCCTCCCTTGAACATGGCGTCCTCGAAGCTGTTGACGTCCTTTCCCAGCACGGGTTTGATTGGCGTGTAGTCCTCCAAGAGGCTCATGGCCTGTACTAGGAGGGGTGGGCTAGTAACCGCGTTGTCGCGCTCTGGTTCCCCGCCTCTTGGGGCCTCTTTCTTTTTTTCAGCCATTTTTTTTCTCCTCAGTTGAACTGTATGATTGTCCTGTCCCGTCCGAACTTGCGGACTATGAAGTCGTCCCACCACGACGTGTTTTTGTACTTTGCTCCCAGCGCTATCATCAACAGGCCCACTGGCCAGAAGACGCCCAGCATGAGCAGGCCGCCTGCGACCAGTATTACTGCGAAGAGCAGGAAGCGGTAGTGGTCAATGTAGTAGCCGGCGTACTCGCAGAGGTAGTCCCAGCGCGTGCTGGCCCGCATGTTCGCGCGCACGCCGCGGTCGGCGCGCGCGTACGTCATCGCGCGGTAGAACTGGGGAGTCGCCGGCGCGCTGTGCGCCTCGTACTGCAGTTGCGGGTCCAATTGTTCAACCGGCATTTAACTCACGTTCCCTCGTACAGCCACCTTTTCTTCAAGAACTTGTCTATGAAGAAGGTCCTCCACGCGTATCCGCCGTAGTAGTAGCCCGCGCCTATTGCGAGCAAGGTGCAGACGTAAATGTTCCAAGTAAACGTTGCTATTGCCCCGAGGGCAAGCATTATCGCGAGGGGCTTGTAGGTTACGAAGTCAAGCCACAAAGGAATGTAGCTTTTCAAGAACTTATCACGGGTAGTGATTTCCATGGCCCCCTTTTCCTGGGCGTCAGGCGAAACGGAGGTCGGCAAGAACATAGGCATGTAGCGATGGGGGGGAGTCTGGCTCTGCCTCGAGGTAACGCCAACGGTTTGCTTGACTTCCGAAAGACTGTGGTAAGCCATTTGTTTCCAGCCCTCTTTTGCAACAATATACTGCAGTTGGAATATATAAACTTGTCGGTAGTAACAAATAAGCAGTTGGCGGTTCTGGCGCCTGCAACCGCCTCAAAACGCGGTTTAGGAACCCGGAATTTGGCCTAAAAACAGGCTATTTCAGGGGTTTACGACAAGAGGTTTTCCAGCGTCATTCCTGCCGAGTAGTCGCCGCTCGTCAGGGAGTATCCTTTGGGGTTTTCCTTCAGCAGGAACAGGGGGAAGAACCGCCATTCTTCGCGGTTTTGCTTCCATGCCACGTAAAAGGGCACGCCGGTCTGCTGTTCCCACGCGCGCATTATCTGCACTTTCTGGGGGTCGAAGTGCAGGCTGGTCGCCTCCCATGCCTTGCACTCCAAAGCGAATTTCTTCGTAGTGCTGAGTGCAATGAGGTCGGGGCTGACTCCGTCGCCGCCGCTTTTGCCTGCCCGGATTACGTAAAAGCCTTTTCGTTCCAACAAGTGCTTGAGCTGGCGTTCGAAGCGCGCTCCCCGAATGTACTGCCCGCGGCCCATGACTTTTATAATAAACGCACCAAGTAAATACTTTTGTGTAAATCATGCCGCGAAAACAGCCGCCCATCCGCGCGGCGCAAAGGTTCGTCGAAAGCCGAATTCGACTTCGTGGGTTGCGCAAGTATAAATAGCGGTTTCATTAAATTATTTCATGCAAACAGGCATTAAAGTCGGAGACTGCATGAAAACGTCTCTGGTCACTGTCAGCGAGGGGGCCCTCGTTTCCGATGCGGCCGCGCTCATGCGCGACAAGAAAGTCGGGAGCCTGCTCGTTAAAGATGCTTCAAACAAGATATACGGGATAGTCAGCGAGCGAGACTTGGTTGTCAAGGCGCTCGCGGCCAAGATGTGCGACGCGCGAGTCAAGGACTTGGCCACGAAGCCCCTCTTGTCCGTTTCAGCGGAAGCGGATTTGAGCGAGGCGGCGAGGCTGATGGGAGACAACGACGTCAAGAGACTCGTGGTGACCAGCGACAAGAAGATAGTGGGAATCCTGTCTCAGAAGGACGTAATCCGCATTTCTCCTTCTTTATACGACCTGATAGCCGAGAAGGCCGGCGTTAAACTGCGCACCTTCTAGCTGTCCAGAAAAGGCGTGGTCTTTCCTTGGTTTGCGGGAAGGGACACGCACAACGCTACAACGGACAGTGTTAACCTCGGTGGCATCGCGCAGAAGGCGTTGGCCGCCGCGGTGCTGCTGCGTTGCGCTGATGGCCGTGCAGGATGGCCCCCCAACCGCCTTCGGGGCGGAATGAAAGGAGGAGTCAACAATGCACGGCCTCGCACTAACCAAGGCGTTTTGAAATGAAGTCGGAAGCAGCGAAGGCCAAGAAAAAGTTTTTGGAAAAAACGCTTGCCCGCCTGAACAGGGCATTGGTTCTCGTCGAAGGCAAGCGCGACGCCTCTGCCCTCTGGCAAATCGGCGTCGGCGCGAAAGTGCTCGAGGCGGGCGGCAGGAAGCCGGAGCAAGGGGTTGCGGCCGCGCTGGCGGCGCTCAAGCCCGGCCAAAAGATAGTGCTGCTGTTTGACTACGACGCAGAGGGAGAACGCAAGGCCGCGGAGTTTTCCGAAAGGCTTTGCGCGGCAGGAGTCGTTCCCGACGGCGTGCAAAGAAAGAACTTCCGCCGGCTCTTCGGGGCGCGGGCGGTTGAAGAGGCTGTTGCGGCGTTGGAAAAAATAGAGAAGGAATTCAGTGAAAAAAGGTGAAACAAATGGGAAAAACTTACATTGACACCGTAAAGTACTTGGTTAAAGCCAATTTCGAGGTGGACGGCATTATTGAAAAGCCGGACATAGTCGGCGCGGTGTTCGGCCAGACCGAGGGCCTGCTGGGGGACGAGCTGGACTTGCGCGAGCTGCAGAAAAACGGCCGCATTGGCAGGATTGAAGTCGAGACGCAGGTCCGCGGCGGCAAGACGGTCGGCCAGATTTTCGTTCCGTCGAGCCTGGACATGGTCGAAACCTCGATTCTGGCCGCGAGCCTCGAAGTAGTCGACCGCGTCGGCCCGTGCGAGGCAAGGATTTCAGTAAACCGCATCGAGGACAGCAGGAACTTGAAGCGCAAGCAGGTGCTTGACAGGGCAAAGAACCTGTTGAAGACAATGGTTGCAACCGAGATTCCGGAAAGCAAGGAACTCAGCGAACTCGTGCGCGACGCAGTAAAGATTTCGGACGCCGTAACCATAGGGGACGACCACTTGGTTGCAGGCCCCGGCATCCAAGCCACTGACTCGATTCTAGTTGTCGAAGGCCGCGCCGACGTCTTGAACCTGTTGAAGAACGGCATAAAGAACGTCGTCGCGGTAGGCGGCGCCAACGTCGGCAAGACGATTGCGGAACTGTGCCGCGAGAAGGAAGCGACTGTTTTCCTGGACGGCGACCGCGGCGGGGACATCATTCTGCGCGAGCTCGTCAACGCGACCGACGTGGACTTCGTTGCGCGCGCGCCTCCGGGAAGGGAAGTCGAGGAGCTGACGCGCAAGGAAATAATCATGGCGCTGCGCAAGCGCGTGCCAATCGAGCAAGTCGAAGGCTACGCCGGCGAAAAACGTGCTGAAAAGGGCAGGGGTTCGCCCGCCGCGTTCGAGGAAGCGCTCGGCGCGCCCTCGCAGGCCCCGCGTGAAGCGCCTGCCCCTGCGCCGCAGCCTTTCCGCGAGCAGATGCGTCCGCAGCGCGAGCGCTTTGGAAGAGATCGGGAGAGGGGCGAGCGCCGCGTCGTCGTAAGGCAGGAATCTTCTTTCGTGCCAAGCGCGCCCGAGCCCGTTCCCCAGCCGGCGGCAGAGCCCGAGGCGCCTGCCGACCCCGCGAAAGTCGGTTTCTTGAAGAATTCGCTGAAGGAGCTCGAGGGCTCGCTGAAGGCAAGGATTGTTGCGGAAGACAACTCCGTGCAGACCGAGGTGCCGATTCGCGACATAATGACCGCCCTCGACGGCGTCGAAAAGGCGTTTGCGATAGTGTTGGACGGAATAGTGACGCAGCGCCTCGTGGACGCTGCCGAGCAGAAGGGAGTCCAGTACGTTGCGGGCATCCGCGCGGGAACCATTACGCGCAAGGCTCCGACTACCCGCATTGTCTTGGCTGCTTAGAAAGACAAGGAAAAATGTCTTCCGGCCTTCTTCACTTTTTTACTCGACGTCCGCCAGTCCTTCGGGGGTGACGCGATACACGCATTCGCCGTCCGGCAGGTTTGGCGAGTCGACGAGTTTTGCGATTCTTCGGTCTTCTTTGCTTCGGCGGAGGTAGAGGCGGTAGGCGGAAAAATGAGCTAGCACGTTCCCGCCGATTGGCGCCGTTGGGTCTCCGAATAGAATGTCGGGACGGTCCATCACTTGGTTAGTCACGTAGACCGCGAGGTTGTGCATGTCCGCTAGCTTCTGGAGCATGTGCAAGTGCTTGTTGAGCTTTTGTTGTCTCTCGGCGAGCTCTCCTCTTCCGGCGTAGTCGCTTCGGAACGAGGAAGTGAGCGAATCGACGATGATGAGCTTGATGTTGTTTTTCTTGATGAGGTCCTCTGCTTTTTCTACGAGCAGCATTTGATGGTCGGAATTATAGCTTCTTCCCACGAAAATGTTTTTCAAAACAGCTTCCGGGTCTAGGTTTTTTGCCTGCGCCATTTGAATTATGCGCTCGGGGCGAAAGGTGTTCTCTGAATCTACGAAGAGCACGTTGCCCTCCAGGCCTCCTTTTTCTTTCGGCAGCTGCGCGTTGACTGCGAGCTGGAAAGCAAGTTGAGTTTTCGAACTCGAGTACCTGCCGAAGGCCTCGGTTACTGCCTGGGTTTCCACGCCGCCGCCTATCAGGTTGTCGAGCTCTTTCGAACCGGTGGTTATCCTACCGATGTTTTTCCTGCGCTGGAGCACGGCGTCCCCGCTTTCGTAACCCATTTCCAGCGCTTCTCGCGCTGCGTTAATGGCTTTTATCGCGGTTCCTTCACCTACCCCCGCTACTTCCACGAGTTCTGAGGGCATTGCGTAGGCCATGCTTTCAAGCGTGTCGTAGCCAGCGTCCTTCAACTTTGTCGCGGTGGTGTCGCCTATGCCCGGCAGGTCTTCGATGCAAGCGATTTTTTTCTTGCCTTTCTTTTCCACGGCTTCCGCAGAATTAGACTCCTCTTCTTTCCTCGTCATTTTCTCACCCCGCGCAAGAGCACTCATTTGGAATGCATTTTCGCGCACTTCGGGAAAACAGGTTTCCCGCGAGTCCTAAATGAATGCCCCTATTTAAAAGCAAAACCCAGTGGCTTGCCGGTGGGTGGTTTTTATACGTCCTTTGGCAAGAAGTTCAACGGTGAGCCGAAATGGAAGCGCCTGGGGAAGTCGGGAAGTCGAGAACGCCCACCCTGCGGGGATTGCCGGTAAGAACTTTTTTCAATAGCTGTTTCGAGGCGCACGGCGTTTCCGCGATCGGCGGCAGGAGGAAGAACGAGGATTCTTTTCACGCCAGCGAGCGGCTCCTGGTGGTTGCGGATGGAATGGGCGGACACGAGGCCGGCAAGGAAGCTTCCCAAACCGTGACGGACACGATGGCTTCGCACGAGCCGCGTTTGTTTGAAAAAGCCGAAGCGATTCCTAGAAAACTCGAAGAAGCGGTTCAAGCCGCGCACGCTGCCTTGAGGCGAAAACAGCCGGAGAAAAAGATGTTGCGGGGAATGGGTTCGACCGTCGCCGCCGTGGCGTTGAGCCAGAACGGGAAACTGCACATTGCGCACGTCGGCGACTCGCGTGTTTACTTGCTGCGCAACAACGAGTTGGTTCAGTTGACGAGGGACCACAACGTTGGCCAAGACCTGCGCGACATGGGGGAGCCGGAAGAAAAAGCGGCTCGCCTAGACCATATTCTGACGCGTTCC
>JBFMEM010000037.1:0-9048 GCA_040753335.1 Microcaldota archaeon | reverse complement strand
AGTGGAGGTCGTGGTAGTAAACTTGCCCGTTGTCGCCGCCCCAGTTGGAGGGCTTGCCTAAGTCGCCGTGCAAGTGTTCCCTTGTTGCGTACTTCAACGCAATCCTCTGTTTTGCCTCGACTTTTTCTTCGTCGTAGTGGATTCTTTCGCCGAGAATGTCGAGCGCGGGCATGACCGCGATTATTTCGGGGTTTCCCCGCTTGCTTTCGCCTATCATGAACAAGCTCTTCGGAGGGTAGAATCCTTCGCGTGCGAGGCGGGCGTAGACGCCGGCGTGCAGCTTGGCGTCCTCGACTGCCTTGCGCCGCCTTTCCTCCGCGGTGCCTTCGTAGTCGGAGGAATAGAATTCAAGGCTTTTTGGCCGGGCCTCGCGCAGGGCGCTGCCTCTCTTGACTATCAAGCCGCCAGTTGCTTCCCACACGCCGGGCACGATGCGCTTGTGCAGCGCGCGTTTTCTTATCGGAAACTGGTCTCTCATGGAAACAAGTAGTGGTTGTACTTGTTTAAAAGGAATCCCGCTGGCCTGATTTGAACAGGCAACCCCTTGGTTTCCGCGCGATAACGCGGCTTTAAGACGTTTCAAGCTACAGCCAAGTGCTCTACCATTGAGCTACAGCGGGTCAGAATTATTTTTGGTGGGTTGGGGCTTAAAATAGAGTCGGATTTTCATTTTTTCTCGCGCCTTGCGCGGCGTTCGAGGTAGGCAATCAGGTTCTGGAGGCGCAGCAGGCCGTCGTACTGTGCCTTGTTTGAAATAATTTCTTTCTCCGGGTCGGTGAGCTTGCCTCCTTTGATGACGTGCTCGAGCAAGTAGGTCGGTTCTCTCGTTTGGGGGTGTTCGCCGCGTTGGAACCGGTTTTCCGGCGGCAGCGCCGTCTTGGCTGCCTTCAAGACGTTGCCCCTGACTTCCGTTGACAGCAGGTGCTTTACCGTAAGTCCTTCGTTCGTTTGTTCGATGACCAAGTCGTAGTGCTCGCGGATTCCCTGTTTTTCGACGAGTTCACGCATTGCCTTTAGAACCTGCATAAACAACTTTTGGCGGGCGGTTATTAAAAAATAAGTAGTGGGGGGACCGAGATTCGAACTCGGGTCTTCAGCTCCCAAAGCTGAAAGCATAGCCAGGCTAGCCCATCCCTAAGGCAGTAAAACCGCTTTGGTTTAACCGTCCCCTTGACGAATCCGCTGCAAAGGCAGCGGACTTTAGGATAGCCGTCGTAATTATTTTTTGTTAGGCGTGATTAAAGAGCTTATTTCTTTTTCTTTCCGCCGTAGTTTCCGCGCGGCTTTGGAATCTTGAGTTCCGGCCAGGCGCCGCCGACGGTTTCGACGTCGATGAAAGGCGGGTAGCCGCAGGCGGCCATCACGGTTTCGTACGCCTCGCGCTTGAATTCCGTCGGCGCCTGTGCTGCCAACGGAAGCGCTGCAATCAAGGCGGCCATTGACTTGCGCGGTTCGCCGAGTTTTTCAGCAAGCGCCGAAAGAGCAGGAGTGAGTTCGGCTTGCTTGCGTTTTAGCGTGTCGTGAATGCCGGCCAGCGCGGCCGCGATTTCCTTGTCCGCCGCAGACCCGTCGGTCGCGACTTTTTTTACGGCCTTCCACTCGGCCGTGTTTACGGCGAGCCTCACTTCTTTCTTGGATGCCTTGTTCTTCGGCGGAAGTTGCTTCGGCAATGCGGAGTCCAGTACTGTCTTCAAATAGTACTGGAGCGCGATTTTGGCCAACCCTTTTTTCCGCGTTTCGGCTTTCTTGGCTTCGCTTTCGTCCTTGAGCTCGGGGACTTTTTCGGTAATGAATTCCAAGAGCCTTGCTTCAAGGGAAGAGGGCTTCAGAGCAGAGAGTTCTTGAAATAGTTGTCCTTCGTTTTTAGGCCTCGGGGCGAGTTCCGCTATTTTCTGGCGGTCGAGGGGCGCGTAGTCGAACATCTTGTGCGCGCACACGGCTTGGGCTTCGGAAACCAGTTTTGCCAGCGCTTCGGCGGTTATCGGCTCGCGCAGTTCCAAGGAGTACTCGCAGTCGGGGAAACTGGCTTGGAATGAGGCGAACTGCATGCCAATCAGTGGCTTGATTGTTTGAGGGACTCTATGGTCTTGCGCGCGGCGTTTCCCACCGTCGTTTCCAGGGAGTAGGCTCCGCCGGCGATTACCGCGCCGCATGACCTGCACTGCCAGCGTGCGTTGCCCCTGCGTTTGACGGCTTTCTTGCCGCACTTGGGGCACTCGTACTTGGCGTTTTTTTGCTTCAGTACCTTCTGTTCGCGTTGTCTTATCGTGACTCCGTACCTGGAACCCATTCCGCCTCACCTTGTGAATGCCGCGAGTTCGCCGTACTTTGCTGTAGCGGCGTCGAACAACGACAGTAGTTCTTCTTGCTTGAATCCCGCGCGGCCGCTTTTCTGGCCGGCGACCATGTACTGGCCGTCGGCCAGGGCGATAGTCAGCCTTCCGTCCGACGCAATCTCTTCCTCGTCCGTGGCGTCTACTACCGTCGTTCCGTTGATTTTTTCGAACGAGCACGTGACGACGTTGCTTTTTACCGCGAGGCCGCCTGCCGCTTCTTCCCGCACTAGCGTTCCCTTCGCGCCTTCCTTGGCGGAGGGCTCGTACTTGGGAAGCCTCGTGTTGTTGAGCGCGGCCATGGCCGCCAGCGCGGCTGCGTCGGTCAGGTTTCCCGAGTGGTCGAGTACGTAGACGTCTATAAACACGCCCAGCACTTTTCCGTCGGGGAGCACGAGCGAAGCCAGGTCGAGGGAGTTTGCGGCGCGAATGCCGCGGTCGACGACTCTGGCGAGTTCAATCGATTTCTCGTTGGGCGGACCGGGCTCGAAGTCGGGGTGCGCCGCCGGCGTGAATTCGGAGTTGACCATGAAAATTCCTTCATTCGGCCTGTCCGAAAAGGGTTCGGCGACGTCGATTTTTACTCCCGCTAGGACTTTGGTGTCCCCGACGTAGGCTATTGCGCTGCCCTCGCAGTTCGAGAACACGTTCTTCTCCACGCGAATGGGGCGGTAGTCCATTGGGCCGCGTCCGTCCGCGCGCTTTCCCTTGAGGATCAGGTCTTTTACGTACGCTTCTTTTACTTCATCCAAAATCATTTTCGATCACCGTTCACTCTTCCGCGGGAATGTTTTCGTATTTTGCGCGCAGGGCCTCGACTTGTTTGTCGCGGACTTTCTGCGCCACTTCGAAAATCATTGACAGCGCGTTGTCTACTTCCTGCCGCGTGAGCTTGCCGTCCATTTGGTACAACAGCATTTCGCGCGTGCGCAGCGACACTATTGCGGGCATGTCGCTTTCGCCGTAGTTGTCTTCGTTCTTGTCGAGGTCGGCGACCTGTATGCCGTCCACCTTGCCTACGGATACTCCTTGCACCAAGTCCCTGACGGGGATTCCGGCGTCGACGAGCGCAACCGAAGCCGCGGTAATGGCCGCCACGCGGGTTCCGCCGTCGCTCTGCAGCACTTCCATGTCGATGTTTATCATGGTCTTGGGGAACTGGTGGACGAGCACGTTGTTTTCGAACACGTGCTTGACGACCTTGCTGATTTCAATACTCCTGCGGTTGGGCCCGCTTCTGCCGTGTTCTTCCAGCGAGGAAAACGGGGCCATTACGTAGCGGGCGTTGATGAGGGCCTTGTGGGGGTCGGTCATGTGCTTTGGGAAGACTTCCCGCGGGCCGTAGACGGCGGCGAGGATGCGGTTGTTTCCCCATTCTATCATTGCCGAGCCGTCGGCTTTCTTGAGCACTCCCGCGGCTATCTTGAGGGGACGCAAGTCAGTCGGGCCGCGTCCGCTCACTCTTTTTCCGCCTACCATCAGCTGTGGCTTGTTTGCAGCAGAACCCATTGTTAATTCACCTGTTTTGATTCGTTTTGCAGGAAGGCAGTAATCCTGTCCGTGAGGCCCGAAGTGTGGGCTTCCCTGCATATCTTGAGTATTGCGAGCGTTGCCAGGGCCGTGTTTCCTCCCTTGAGGTAGACGCGGCCGTTCTTGCCTACTATCACGTCCGTCCCAGTGTACTGGCGCACGGTGGCCAGCATGCTTCCGCTTCTTCCGATTACCCTCGGGACTTTGACGCTTTCAACCTCGATTATTTCGCCGCCGGTCAGCCTGCGGGGCTCGACGACGATGGCGTTGTTGACTTCGTCCACTGCCATGACCTTGACGAGGATGACGTCGCCGACGCGGAATTCCTCGCGCGTGTCGCGGTTGCTGAGCTGTCCTTCGTAAGGCGAGTTTAATTCCACGGAGTATCCGCTGAAGCGTTCTTCCGTGACTATTCCGACGACGTAGTCGCCGTAGTTCGGCAGGTACCGTCCCTTCAAGGGAATTGTGCGGTCTTCCTGCAGGATGCTCACCACTGCGGCATAGGTTTTTCCGTTTTCCACGAAACAGCCGTCGAGCCTCAGCGGCTTGTCGGCCACCTGCTCTCCCGGCAGAATAACTTTCTTCTCCATTTTCAGATCACTCTCAGAGTATTTTCGTCTGCACTTGCCCCGACGTCAGCTTGTTGAGGCGGTCGAAGAACTCGCCCTGCATTCCCGCCGGCATTTCGCACACGCAGGTGAGCGAGCCGTCGTTGCCCCACTCCTCCCGCGAGAGGCCGTATTCCTTGAGCATTCCGTACGCGCGGGGCGCGTGTTCGGCGGAAATCTTGACGGCAATCTTCGCCTTTTCCATGCTTATTGGAATTATTTCCCGGATTTTGTCGACTATTGCCGGCATCTGCTCTTCCGCCGGCTTGAACGCGTCGACGTGAATTTTCGCCTGTTCCATCGCCGCTTCAATGCGTTGCGGCGGGTGCGGCGCCTTCGTGCGCGGGTCGATTGCGTTTCGCGCAATCAACGCTATCACTTTCAGCCTCTTTTCTTCGAACAGCTTTCGCCGTTGTTCGGTAGTGAGCTGGACTTCCCCGTCGCGGAAAATGACTTCCGCAATCTTGTAGACGTCGGTCGTCCCGAATGCCTTGGTCAAGGCCGTGCTGGTGTGGCGCTCTCCTTTCTTGGCGTCCTTGAACACTTCTTCGGCGACCAGGACGTTCGAGAGTTCTTTTCTGGCGCCTGTCTTGTAGTCGTACGCCAGCTTCGAGTCCACCAGCAACTCGAATTTTTCGCCGCCTTTCTCGAGCCGCGCGATTATCGTGTTTTCAATGGCAGTCAAGCCCGCCGCCTCCTCAGCTTTTTTCCGCAAGGAGGGCCGTGACTTCGTCGCGCGAAAGCAGCTTGGTTTTGCGGCTTCGCTCGACTGTTGCGACGTCGACGTTTGCCGCAGTCAGTTTTTCCTCGGCGCTTTTCTTCAACGCTTTTATCGCGAGTTTCACCGCGTCGTGCATTGACAGGCCGTCCTTGTACTCCTTCTCGAAGAATTCCTCGACCGCCTTCTTGCCGGCGCCGATTGCGGTTGCCTTGTACTCGAACAACGCCCCGCTCGGGTCGGTTTCAAACAGCCTCGGCTCCGCGTCCATTCCGGCTATCAGGAGGGAGACGCCGTACGGCCTTACGCCAGCGTACTGGGTGAAGAACTGCACGTGGTCGCCTATTCTCTTGGCAAGCATTTCGACGGGCACGTCCTCGTCGTAAGTCAGCCTGTGCTTCTGCGCTTCCAACCGCGCGTATTCGACGAGCTTTCTTGCGTCCGCAACGAGTCCCGACGACGCGGTTGCGACGTGCTTGTCCACGATGAAGATTTTTTCGTGCGAGTCGCCGACAACCAGGGGGCTGGTGATGCGCTTGTGCGCCACGAGGGCGACGCCGTCCTTGTTCGTGACGCCGATGCTTGTGCTTCCGGTTCGCACGGCCTCGCGGGCGTACTCTACTTGAAACAGCCTTCCGTCCGGCGAAAAGACGGTAATGGCTCGGTCGTAAGCAGACTGCTGCGGGGGATACATTCTTTCACCTCTTACGCGTTTTTCAAGCGCGTTTTAAACGAATGCAAACAAATTAGTTGGCTCCCGCGCCGCCTCAACGGGCGACAGCTGCCAAAACTAATCAATTTTATTATTAACGCAATAGTTTGTCGCAAGCCCTGCTTTTATTGCTTTTGCTCTGACAGCTTTCCAATCATTCCGCTTACTCGCAGCAAGCGGATTGCGACGTCTTTGCCTTCGTAGAATCTTTTCGCGGCTAGGGCGGCTATTACTTGCTCGAGCGAGGAGGCGTTTGCGCAGCGGACTATCGCTTGTTGCTTGGATTCGTTGAATTCTTTCAGTGCGAATCCTGCGCGGGACGCTCCGGCTTCGCCAAGCAATTCAAAGACGGCCGAGTAGGCGAGGCGCTTGGCTTCTTCCGCGAGGAAGGGCTGGGGCGACTCGATTTTCAGGAGCAGGTAGCGCTTTTTTTCCCTCATTTTCTTTCCCTCCTGAACTCGCCTTCACGCTGTTGCGCGGCGAGCACTTTAATCAAGCCGTTTACCGCCGCTTCGAAAACAGGGTGGAAGTCGGGGACTCGGCCTGGCTTGCGCACGACGTAGTTCGTGACAAGCTGGTCGTAGCGCCTCTGGATTAACGGATTGGCTTTACTTAGTTTTTTGACCTGGCCTTCCAAGTGGTGGGTGAGTAAAACGCTGTAAACCGCTTTTCTTCCCGCCTCTTTGCGGAGGGGAGAGAAGGTCGCGGGAAAATAGTGTTCGACGACGACCGCGCTCGGGTGGTGCCGCTCTTTTTTTTCAAGCATTATTCTTCCGCGCGTTACTCCGAACAAATCCAGTAAGTCGGTGTCGACGCGGGTGTCGGGGGCGACGCCGAGGGTCATGAAGTAAGAGCGGCCGACGTGGGGCGTGCCGTGCAGGCTTATTACTGGGACGCCGAATTCGCCGCTTATTTTTTCAATCAACTCGTGGTCGGAGGGCGGGAGCCTGTGCACGAGCTGTCTTGCCTTGCGGGGATTGCGGTCGAAGGTGTCGCGCGCCATGCGCCAGAAGCCGTCGGGCGTCATGCTCGCCGGAATTTTGACTGCGGCTGCCCCCAGTTTTTCCCACGCGCGATGGAGTTTTTCTGCGGCGCGCGTCGACCCCTCGCCAGGGTGCCGGCCTACGAGGATGACGACGCGCCGCTTTTCCTCCGGCAGTTCCGCCAGCTTTGCGGTTATTTGCCTTTCGCTTCTCGGCCGCAGCAGCGTCACTTGAATCCACCTTCCGCCAGGAGGCGCTCGCATTCCTTGCTCAACGCATGCTGCGCCTGTTGTTTCGTCAAACCCAGCAGTTGGCCCAGCGCTATTGCTTCCCGCGGGCTCTTCAGGTCGTACTCGCTTTCGGCTCTTGAGGTAATGACGAAGTGGGCGCGTTGCTTGACGCACCTGCGCAGGAAAAACCGCGGTTGGCCGATCAACTTTGCCCTCTGCGCGTGCCGCGCGTGCAGCAGCGGCCGCAGCGGGATTTCGAAGACGCGGTTTTTGTCGACTGCCGCCATCAACAGCGCGTCGTTCTTCCAGTACTCGGGAGAGTCGAGGGGCATTACGAGCGTCGCAGTGCCGCGCTTGCATGCCTCGACCAGCAGCGCCGAGTTTGCTGAGGAAACGGCGTTGAATTCTCTTTGCGTTGGAATGTCTTTTCCCGAGCGCAGTACGATGTTGCGGCAGGCGGGCGCCGGCGAGTAGCCGAGCTTCGCTTGCTTTTCGCGTAGCGCGGGGTTCGCGGGATTCAAGTCGTAGTAATTCATTTTACTCGCCTGCGCGCGGCAATCTGTTTTTTCAGTTCGTGGTAGTAGTGCAGCGCCGGTTTTTCAGGAATTTTGGACGTCGCATAGAACAGGGTTCCGACGGCTACTACTGTTCCGACTATGATGAATGCCGCGCGGAAGCCGATTAATGCAACCAGCGTTCCGCCTATGGCGGCGGTCGCGGCAGCCGCCAGTCCGTCAAGCGTTTGGTATATGCTCCACTCGTAGCCTTCCTTTCCTTTAGTCAAGTTGCTTGAAAACAGCGCCATCCACGGTGGAACCGCAAGCGCTGCGGAAAGTCCGGCTAGCGCTTGCAGCGCGTAGACGTGGCTTATGTCGCTTGAGAAGGCGAATCCGAAGACAACGAGGGCGTTGAGCGCCGTTCCTGCGATCAGGAATTTTTTTCTGCGACCGCGCTGGTCTGAGTAGGCGGCGAAAGGGATCTGCAGAAGCGATTTGACCAGCAGGTAGATTGCGACCGCTATTCCGACTTCGACTACCGTGCCGCCGTGGATTTGTTCGTTGACGAAGATGGCGAAAATGGGGGCCGTCAAGCCGAAGCCGGCGGTCATCAGCACTTCCGCGGTAATGAGTATCTTCAAAGTCTTGTGCATTGCGCTAACTTTACGAAAGAACTGAATAAAAAACAGGAGTTGCCGCTTGCCTACGCCTTTGCGCGGCGCGGCTTGCTTGAGTGCGGGTTGTGGAGGATGACTTCGTAGTACGCGTTTTGCCCGTCTTCGCCGACGAAGTAAGAGTTTACGGCGCGGAGGTTGGGAAAGCGCCTCGCGGCTTTTTGTTCGGCGAACCACTGCCACGGCCTTCCTGGGTTTTCCGTCTTGCGGTTCTTGCCGGGTTTTCTTCCGAGGGCGGGGGCGGGCCTGCGGCGCTTGCCTCTTTTTACGCGCACGCGCGCGACCAGGAATTCTTTCTTGGCTTCGTAGCCGAGGCCGCGGGCGCGCGCGAGGTTGGTCGGCCGTTCTGCGCGGGTTACGGTGGGCTGGTCGCGCCACTGCGCCAGGCGCCGGCGGAGGAGGGGGGCGCGTTCCGAGTACTCTTTTTGAAACGTTTGCTGGATGTACTTGTACATTCCCATTTTTCCCGCCTTTTCAGTACTCGCGCGAGCGCTCGACGAACGGCTTTCTGGCCTTTGCCGGGTTTTGTTCGGACTTGAATTTCTTGCGCAGGGGGAGCTTTGTCCAACAGTCTTTGCAGATTGCGCGGCGAATGGTTTTGGCGACGGTGCGCGTGCTTTTTGCGCACGAGCGGCATACGATGCGGCTGCAGTAGTCGCAGGGCTCGACCGAATGGGCTTCCTTTCCGCACCTCTGGCACTTCATTTGAAAACACGTTTGGGGGCTGGCCTTACTTTTGCAGCGCTATTTCGATGCTGGAGAC
>JBFMEM010000036.1:0-9117 GCA_040753335.1 Microcaldota archaeon | reverse complement strand
TGCATGCCTAAGAAAAGCATCTGAAACGTCTCTTGGTTTCAACGCGCCTGCTTTCACTCCGCTATCTAAAATCGAAGCAGCTGCATCTGGCCATCCTGCTTTGGCTGCGCCGTCTGCATGCCTAAGAAAAGCATCTGAAACGTCTCTTGGTTTCAACGCGCCTGCTTTCACTCCGCTATCTAAAATCGAAGCAGCTGCATCTAGCCGTCCTGCTTTGGCTGCGCCGTCTGCATGCCTAAGAAAAGCATCTGAATGCGCTTCGGTTAACGCGCCTGCTTTCACTCCGCCATCTAAAATCGAAGCAGCTGCATCTAGCCATCCTGCTTTGGCTGCGCTGTCTGCAACTTCCAAAACTTCTTCAGCTGAACCGCGCTTGGCAACAATAGCCGCATGCGCATGGCTGCCGGCTGCTGCAGCTTTCCTGCTTACGCCAAGCACGTAATCCATTTGGTTCCGAGCGTGTTCCTTTTGCAGCTCTTTCAATTGTCGCTTGCCTACCTCGACGCGGCTCGTTTCTTTTAATTCAAAGCCGCCGCCTGCAAGCGGAACACGCTCAATGCTTGCGCTCTTTGCGCCTAACCGCCTTCGCCAAAACTCTAACTGCGCCCTCGCTCTCTCCTCTCTCCTTGCGCCACGCTCTGCCATAATGCGTTTCAGCCAACTAGTAAACACGAAAAAGAATAAATATCCCACGCCTGAAGGCGTGAGTTTTCAGTAGGCAGCAAGCGTCTGTTGCCAAGGGTCGTTGTCGCAGCACACGTACGCCGCAACGGTTTCCAGTGAGGCGCTGCCGACGCTTCGATAAAAACTGCCTCTTGACCAGAAGTGTCCGGAGTAATAGCGTAGGCGGAACTTGGGTTCGAGTTGAAACAATGCCTTTGCAGACGAGCCTTTCAACACGTTAAGTGCCTTGCTTACGCTCATCGACGGCGGGAGAGAAACGAGTGCGTGAACGTGGTCGCTCATTACCGAGAGCTCGAGAACGACTACGCTCCAACGAGCGGCCGTTTCACGCAACGCATTCTCGCAAGCTTAAACGCGGCTGCCTCAGCATATTAAAACAGTACTTCGTGCACCACTCCAAGTGCACGACGTTCTGGCCACACGCACGGCTAACACTAACTAAATCGTCCTGCATAAGACACAACTCCAACGGCGCAACCATACCGGCCCCTTTGGGGCCGAACGCGCCGCTGGAGTCTCCTACTCAACTAACGCACAAAAACTAGCCGGCTGATTCATCCAACGCGTAAAACGCGTTGGTTTTCTCAGCCGAAAACGAATAAAAAAACTTTACCTAGGACATTCGCTTCGGTTGCCCGAAATTTTTGGCGCCCAGACGCTCTAGAACAACGGCTTTCCGCCTTCCCCGAACAACGAACCCGGTTCCCCGGGAACAATGGATGCAGACGGCGCTTCTTCCTTGGGCGCCCCGAATATTGCGGCCATTCCAGCGCCCAGCCCCGCCAGGTCGGGATTGATTTCAGACCCTATCTGCCCCGACACCGCGCTTGGATTCAGCTCCAGTTTCACCATCAAGTCAATGAAGGCCCTCAGCTTGCGCTCCGCAACCTGGGCCAGCTGCTCTTTAGTTCGGTACTCGTCGCGGCTGACTACGCAGAAGAAAACGAATTTCTCGGTCGCCAGCTCGACGTCAATCGCGCGCTCGAGCAGCAGCTGAAACGAATCCACGTCCTCTTCGGACAGCGTCAGGAACGCGAGCGCGACGTCCGCGCCGCCCGCCAGAAGCTTTTTCGCGCAAACGGGGACCTTCAGCACGTCCGGCGCAGTAAAGCGCTGCAGCGAAACATTCGGACTGACTTCGCCGGCGGCCTTCGTAGCCGTCTCGAAAACGTCTGCGTCGTTCGTCATGCAGTCCACGAAACCGATTCTCAATAAAACCAACTCCTAGCACTCCAACTCGCCGCCCACTAAAAAAGCTTTTTATACCGCCCCGTGTTAAGGCGCGTAGGAGGTAATCGCAATGTGCTTGGATAGAATAAAGTGGGGCAAGGCGGTTCTCTGCGGAATCGCTTTCGCCGTCATTTCGCAAGTTGTTTACACAATTGAAGCAATGCTCGACATGCAGTATTACACCGACCCCGCGAACTTCGCGCTGTGGAGCGGCATAATGATGCCTAACCAAGGCCCGCCTGGAACAGAATTCCTCCTGCTCTCCATAGCCTTCGCCTTCGTAAGCGGCTTGATTTTCGCGGCGGCGTTCCACGTCCTCAGAAACTCGTTTGAAAAAGACGCGTTGAAAGCGGGAGCGGCGTTTGGAGTGCTGTTGTTCTTCGTCGCAACGCTGCCGGGAATGCTTGCGACGTACTTGAACCTAGCAGTTCCAGCCGGCCTAGTCGCGTCATGGACTGTCGCCGGACTAGTGGTAAACGTCTTGGGCGGAGCGGCAATCGGCAAAATAAGCGGTTAAGGCAGCCTGCGCCGCAGCTCCTCCAAAGCGCGTCTGGCGGAATTGCGGACGTACCTTTCCCCCTCGTCAGTAGCTAGGCTCTCCAGTTTTTTCAAGTGCTTTGCGTCGCCGTGGGTTCCCAGGTATTCCGCGGCCAAGGCGCGCACAGTCCCCGACGGGTGAGCCGTGGCTTCTTCAAGCGCGCCTTTCATTTTCTCTGTTCCCTTGCCGCCCGCTCCCTTTCTCTGCAGGAGCGCGGCCATTCCGTTCAGCGCCTCGCGGGCAGTTGACGGCCGCACGCCCGCGTGAACCCACCTGCTCAAAACCATTCCAGCGTTCTCGGTTCCAAGCGCTGCCGCCCCCTTCACCGCCCCCTCGTACAAGCGCAGTGGCTGAGGCTGGCGCGCCTCCAAAGTGCCCAACAAAACCACTTCTGCTTTCTTCCTCCACTCGGCGCCAAGAGAACTTGCTGTAGCCCCCAGGTCGTGCAGCGCCTCGGCTGCCTCGGCTGTGCTCGGACCGCCAGGCGCGCCGTAAGTGCTAAGCTTTCGAAGCAGTCTCTTCGCCAAATCCTCTTCCTTCGACATTTTCTCGCCTCATTCACGCAACCGTCGTTCGACGAACGCAAGCGTTTCCTCGCGTCTTTGTTCAAGAGAGCGCGAAGGACGGGAGCCAAGCGCCGCGGCAAGCGACTGCCGCGCTTCATGCTGGCTTATGCCGTACCGTTTAGCCAGCTCGGCGAACGCCTGCTTGGCCGAGTTGCGCACGTGTTCTTCGGGAGCGCGCAACGCCATGGCCCCGAGTATGCTCGCGTGCTCTTTTTGTCCGTACCTGCCGAGGTACTCCGCCGCGAGGGCGCGCACGCTGTCAGACGAGTGCGTGAGAAGAGCCCTCTCAAGGCTCTTGAGCATTTGCTTTTGCCCGTCTTCGCTGCTTCTTGGAATCATTTCCGCCATTCCCTTGAGCGCTTCGCAGACCATGCGAGCAGGAACACTGCTCCACACAACCTGGTTTAAGGCGCGGCCTGCTTTCTCAGTTCCCAGAGCCGCCGCGCCCTTCACCGCTCCCTCTAAGACGAGCGGGGGAGTGGGCACTTCGTTGCGTTTGTCGATGACGTAGGTTATTATTGCTTCAACTTCCTTCGACGGCGCCGAGCCTCTAAGGTTGCGGGCAATCGTGCCGAGGCTGTGAAGCGCTTCTCCCGCCTCGGCTGCAGTAGGCCCCTTTGGGCCGCCGTATTTGGAGAGCGAGCTGAGAAGCCGCCTCGCGATTTGCTCGTCATCCGCCATTTTACTTCACGTAATGAATCGTGTTGTCGAGTTCGTACAACTGTTTTCTGCCTTTCTCCAAATAAAAAACCGTTACTGCCGCGTTTTTCTGCTTGACGTTCCTGCAGTTGCCCAAAGGCAGGCCCAGCAACGAAGCAGTAATCACGCGGTTGACGACGTTGTGCGCCACCAGGACAACGGCTTGGCCTCCGTGTTTTTTCTTCAACCGGTGCACGAAAGGCATGATTCGGTCGTGGACTTCGAGAATTGTTTCGCCGCCTGGAATGCGGTAACGCGGTTCGACGAACATCCTCTCAATCATTCCAGGAAAACGCTTTTCCATTTCCTCGTGCGCCAAGCCCTCGAGCCGTCCGAGGTTTACTTCCCGCAGTTCCTCCGCGACTTCAACCGGCCTTCCGAGCGCTTCAGCTGTTTCAAGCGCGCGCTGCAACGGACTGGAGTAGACGGCCGCAATTTTTTCCCGCGCAAGCATTCGCGCGAGTTCCTTCGCCTGCCTCTTTCCCCTGTCGCTCAAGCCGCTTCCGCCTGCTCCCGCCACTCCCAACTCCGCGTTGTCAAGCGACTGCGCGTGCCTCACTAAAACGAGTTTCATCGCTCACTCCACCAACAGGAGGGAGGTCATGACCGCTATTCCCGCGCAGAAGCCGGCGAGTTGAAGCACCGACTTAAGGGGCCGCGTTTCCTTGTGCAGCTGGGGAATCAAGTCCGCGACGGCAATGTACACGAAGCCGCCCGCAGTGAACGGAACCAATGCGGCCGCAAGCCCTTGGACCGCCGAGCCGGCTGCGAACGCGGCCAAGCCGCCCGCGACTGCAACCAAAGCGGACAGAAAGTTGAACGCAAGCGCTTTCCTCTCTGAAAACCCGGCGTGCAAGAGCACTCCGAAGTCGCCGATTTCCTGGGGAACCTCGTGAAACACTACTGCAATAGTGGTTGCGATGCCGAGCGGAATGCTCGCCAAGTAACTGGCGCCAATCAAAACGCCGTCAAGAAAATTGTGCAAACCGTCTCCAACCAAGTTCATTACCGCAACAGGGTGCGGATGTTCCTTCGACGTCGGAGTATGGCAGTGGCGCCAGTGAACGAACTTCTCGAGCACGAAGAAAACGATTATCCCCGCGAGGAACGAGAAGGACACGCCGAGGGTAAACCCTTCCTCGGCAGCTTCCGGCAGCAAGTGAATGAACGCGTCGCCCAAAAGCGCGCCGGCGGAAAAGCTTACGAGCAGCACGAGCGCCTGCGCCAAGCGCCGCGCCTTCCACAGGAAAGCCAAGGCGCCGACTAGGGAAACGGCGCTCACCAAAAACAGGCTTGCCAGCGCCCATTCAAACGCGTTCACTCAATCTCCCTGGAATAAGCAGCAGCGGCACTTATTTAAATTGCTCGCGGCATTTTCGTTAAAGGCGGTTTTATGCTAAGCGAACAATTCGTGCTCGAAGCCTCGGCGGTCTCCGCCCTCGCGCTCGCCCTGCTCATAGTCTTCGCCACCTACGCCGCGACGCGCTCGAAGTTCTTCAAGAATGTAGTCGTATCGGGCCAGACGTTCTACAAGGTTTCTAGGTGGCTAGGCTTCGGCTGGGCCGCCGGCGTGGCCTTCCACTTCGCCGAGTTCTCGAACGCCGCGCTGCTCAACAAGACGCTGTTGACCGAAACCACCATCGCGGCGCGCTCGGCGTTCCCCTACTTTGCTTTGTTCGTTTTCTCCGCCGGAATGTTCGTGCTGTCGCGTTCGATGATAAAAAACCACTACACCAACGAAATAAAACGAGCTCCCGCGCTGCAGTACGCGCGGGGAGGCTTCCGGGGACTGAGCGCAAACGACGTGGAAGTCCTGCGCACCGTCAAGGAACACAGGGGCGACGTGCGCAGAGTCGTTTTCGAAACCGGTTGGCTCGAGGAAGAAGACGTGCTCGCAAGCCTCAAGAAACTGTGGGCGCTGAACCTGATTCGCGTACGCGAAGGCAAGGCCTTCGTCACGCCGGAGGGAAGCGACGTGCTGCTGTTTCCGAGAAGCCTCTTTGCCTCGGGAGTGGACCGGAAGACCCTTGAGGAAATGGGGGGCGCCCGCGAGGCGCTCGAGAAGGGCGATGACCTGCACGTGATAGCGGCTTGCTCGCGCGTGCTTGAACGCAACCTAAAGGAATTCATCGTGCTCCCGAAGCTGGGCGAGGAAGCGGAGAAGTACTTCGGCAAACCCTTGGCTCGAACGACGTTGGGCGACTTGATTGGCTTCGTGCGCGACCGCGAGAAAGACCATTTCCTGGGCGGCATTCTGACGACCATCAACGAAGCGCGCAAGGCCGTTCACGACGGAACCGCCAAGAAAGCCGACGAAGCGGCTTACGCCTACCTCCTGACCGAAGTCGCCGTGAAGTACGTTAGTTCAACGCGGTCCGCCGCCGCTTGAATCGGCGTTTAGAAATAGGCTGCCTGGGGGCAGCCGGCCAGAATCTCGTGGCCCGCCGGACTCTTCCAAGTCGGCGCCTGCCTTTTCTCGAGAATGCCTGCAAGCGGTTCCCGCCACACGTTGCCCAAGGAAACCGAGTTCCTCAAGTAGTTGCACAAGCAAACGCTTCCATCCGTTGAAACGTAGACTTTGTTGATGTTGCCGCAGGGCTTTACATCCAAGCCACAGGCTTTCTCCGGCGGAAAACAGAGTACTTGCGGCCGCAGCGGCCTGCCGCGGCTGGCGGCAGCCAGCGACGCGAGCGCGCCCCGAATTTCCTTCTCCGACAAGAAGGCGCTGCTGCGAGAGGCGCGGCCGGCGTTGATCAACGGCTTTACCTGAAAGCGCTGAACGCCCGTCTCGCCCGCCTTCTCGTAGCACTTGACTAGCTGGTTCTTGTTCAGGCTGCACAGGGTAAAGCGAGTGACCACGTTGAACCCAGCTGCGACCGCGTTCTCTATCCCCGCGAGAGTCTTTGCAAGCGACGCGTTCGCGCCCCGCACCTGCTTGAAAACCCTTTCGTCAACCGCGTCCAACGAAATTTTTACGGTCCGCAGCCCCGCCTTCTTCAGCACGCCGACCGTTTTTTTGGTCAAGAGGCTTCCGTTTGTGTTTACTCCGCTGGCAATGCCTGCCTTCGAACACGCTGCCGCGATTTCTATCACCGAGTCCAGCGCGCAGAGGGGCTCGCCGCCCGTCATCCTCACTTCCTTGACGCGGAAGGAAAAATCGTTGGGCTCGGCCAACTGCGCGATCTGCCCCGCAAAGCGCTCGGCGTCAAGCCGCCGGCCGCCGTTTACGTCGTTGTTCATGCAGTGGAAGCAAGAGTGGTTGCACACGTCCGTGAGCTTCGCTTCTATTGAAAGCACTTTCTTTCCAGCTATGGCGTTCACTAACCCACCTTTGACTGCTTCGAGCCAGCGGCGCAAGCCGCGGGCTTTCCCGCCACTTTTCTGTGCACGAACAAGCTTAAAAAAGGCGGGGGGCGCTACGGCGGCAGGCCGGCGCTTTCATTCAAAGAGCCCGGAGACAGGTTCGTTTCCTCCATGATGCGGCCGAATTCCTGGATGTTGCGCACCGCGCCGCCCACCTGCGTTCCCGTCTCGTTCGCTTTCTCTCTGGCAACTGAAACAAGCGGCAGGAAAAAGGCGAACAAAGCGTAAAGCGCGATGAACAGGATTACCGCGACCGCGAGAATCTTCACCAACGTCGTGCCGTCTAACTCCATTTCACTCACGGAATTTTAGCGTAACCAAACTTTTTCAACTCCGGCTCGATGTCCGAATATTTTTTGCCGCAAAGCATTCCGCCGGCGACGAAATCCTCTTGCGTCACGTCCGTCAGGCAAAACTCGGGCGTCTCGAACGCGGCTTTTTCCTCGGGCGAAGAAAACTCGAAGTCAACCAGCACCAGCCCGGCCAAATCGTCTTGAAAAACATCCACTTCCGCCATCGTGCCATTCCAGTTGCAGTAATAGCGGTGCTTGTGCAAGCGCTTTCCCTCGATTTTCGACAAGGCTTCGAACTCGGCGGGGGTCAGCGGAATCGTGTGCTCATACTGCTCGGACGCGTCGCCGTCTTTCGCAGGCTGTTTCTTCGTAATCTCCAGCTTGCCTCCTTTTTTTCTAATCCGTAGAACCGGGTGGTGGGCGGTTGCGGGAATGTAGACGTCGAGCAAGTCGTCGAAACGAGTTTTATCCAACTCCGGCGGCAGCGCCTTGGCAAGAAAAGTTTTTTCGAGTTCAAGTTCGCGCATTTATTTTCTCCTCCTCTTTTTCTGCATCCATGCTTTCTTTACCCTCTTTATTCCTTTGGCTTCTTTGATTATTTTGGCTACGCTGCGGCCCGTCAAATGCTTCCATTTCATGCCTTCGGCTATTGCTTTTCTTATTTTCGTGCTGGAGATTGAACCGCTTCGTTTTGCCTTAGCGAGCTTAATTCCCGTTTTCTGCGGCACGAAGTCCAACGATTTTTTGTCAGAGAACAAGACGTCGAAGCCGCCTGTTTTTCTAGCGAGGTTCTTGAACGACGAACGGTAGCTTTTACCGTCTTTAACCGCGATTATTTTTACGCACTTTCTGTCAACTCTTTCTTCTTTCAAATAATCATTCAGCATTTTCGCTCTTTCTTTTCCGCTGAAGGGATTTCTTGCCGTGTTTTTTTCCTGCGCGCTGCCGATGGCGATAATCAGCAAATCAACTCTTTTGGAGAGCTGTTTGATGCGCCGCATATGCCCTTTGTGCGGCGGGTTGAACAGTCCCCAGTAAACTCCTTTCACTTAATCCCTGTTTGCGTGCTTGAAACGTAGTGCTCTGGTCGGGATTTGAACCCGAGTTACAGGCTTGAGAGGCCTGCGTCCTTGACCGGACTAGACGACCAGAGCTTCAGAGTAAGTTTTTGGCGTTGTTTTTTATTATGGGTTGCGGTTGAAGAAAGAGGGAGGAGTGGACCCGGAGAGATTTGAACTCTCGACCTTTCGATTTCTGCCCAGTTCGGGTTATCAGTTTCGTCTCCCAATTTTTATGGGATCGAACGCTCCAACCAGGCTAAGCTACGGGTCCAGCGAATAGTATTTTTGTCTTAGATGTTTTTTAATGCCTTCTTACGCGTGTTTTTTAACGGGTTTATTCACTGTATTCATGGGGGAAAAGACAGTGCCACGGGAAAAAATAAGGGTTGACATAGGGGAGGCGCTTGAAGCCGGTTTGAGTCATGCAAACGCAGTCCTTGCCAAGAAAGAGAAGACTCCTCACAATAAGGAGGGCTTGGAGCCACATCGAATAACGTTATTGCACGACCTGCTTCCGTACGCCTACTTGCACACTGCCCACCTGCCGCTTGACAAGCTGAGGCAAATAACGGCGTCGCCGGCGGCGCTCAGAAAATACGTTGATGAGGTTTACGGCAGGGTCGAGCCGTTCAAGCCGCGCATTGCCATCGAGGCGCTCCAGTTAGACTTGGCGATTTTCGAAG
>JBFMEM010000035.1:0-9305 GCA_040753335.1 Microcaldota archaeon | reverse complement strand
CTTTTTGCGCAAACGCTTTCTTGAGGCCCTCGCGGGCTTTTCTGAAGTATTCTTCCCGCTTCATTTCGCTTATCCCTTTTTCGCCGACGTTTCTTCTTCCTTCGCTATAAAGCCGACCATTTCCCTTGCGCCGATTACTTCCGGCATTACCACGTGCTTTGCGCCCGCGGAGTGCAGTTGCCTCACGAGCATTTCGTGTTCCGCGCGCGCGTAGACCGTGAGGCCGGGGTTCAAGTGCTTTGCAGTCAGCGTGAGCAGAATGTTTTTCTCGGTTTCCGGAATCACTGCCACCACTGCTTTCGCCGTCTTGATGTTCGCTTCCTCCAGCAGCTCCTCGTCGAGCGCGTCTCCTTCGATGACGAGAAAGCCTTTCCGCATTATCTTCTCGGCGGTCGTCTTGTCCGAGTCGATGACGACGAACGGAATGCCTTTTTCGAACAACAATTCGGCAACGTGTATGCCGACGCGGCCTGCGCCGCAAATGACGTAGTGGTTTTTGAGCGCGCGGGCTTGAACCATTGACTTCACCTCCTTCAAGTAATCGTCCAACTTTCCTTCCAGCACGAGGTCCAGGAACGTCCACGAAATGAACCACACGAGGAAGACACCGAACAACAGCAGCGTAATCTGCAGCAGCTTGGGCGCCGCCTCTGCCTCGGGGGAGTGCGCGAGCGCAAGCGTTTCGACGGTGTAGCCAAAGCCTTTCTCGAGGCCCACTCCCAGCGTCAGGGAATAGCCTATTGTTCCGTACGCCAGCAGCGCCGCCGCCAGCAGCAACAGCACCTTCAGCTCTTCCCGCACCTTGCGCGTCTCGAGCTTGTGCGGCGTCCACACTCCCATGTCCGGCCCTCGAAGGAAAAAGGAGTTGCAAGTTATTAAAGCGTGCGACGCACTAAAAACAATTGATGTCTTCTGCACAGGAGGAGTTTCCGGGACGCGTCAAGTTGGAGCGCTTGTTCGCAGACGAAGCAGCTGCACGAAAGCTTTTGCAAGACCTGCCGCAACTGGGGTTCCACGCGCTTCCGGCAAGCAGGCTCCACCTCGCGCTCTATCCTGGCCGCAATCCCGGCGGCTTCTACCACGGCAGAGCGTACTTTATAGACGAAGCCGCAAAGCGCCTTCCGCCAGCGCAGTTCAAGAAACTTCTTGCCGCCTCTGTCGAGGCGGCCGCCGGTTTCGGCCTCGGCCCGCGCCTCCGAACCCTTCCGGCAATAGTCTTCAGCAAGGCCGGCGGCAGTGGAGTGCCCGCCCAGTCTACTCTCCCCCGCGGCTACGTTCTTTCAACTAACGTCATCAACAAGGCAGGGAGGGGGTTGGTGTGCCACGAGCGCATAACAATGGAGGAAGCGAGGCGCATAAAACGCGAGTGGTTTGCCTGGAGCGGTTTCAAGACTTTCGCGAATCCGGCTGCCCGCAGGGCCGACCGCAAGCTTTTCTACAAGGCTCGCGTGTCCGACTTGCTTCTTCTCAAGACCCTGGCGGCCTTGGAGAAAATAGCGGCGCGCGAGGCAGCGGGCCGCAAGCAATTATAACCCCGTCCGCCGAAAAGGCGTTGAAACAAGAAGGTTTAATAATATGCTCGCCTTCTTATTTGTAAGGTGAAGAGGATGAAGACAAGTTTCATCGTTCGGGACGAGCTTTACCACATGCTTACCGAGGAGGCGAAGAGGCAGTACGGGAGCGCCAGGAAGCTTTCCGCGGTGCTGAACAACATTCTCGCCAAGTATCTTGTGAAGAGAAAAAGCCTCTTCGGCAGTACAAAGCGGTTCAGTCTGAAAGACGTGAGGGAAGAGCATGACCGTTTTGATTGACTCGTATGCGTGGTTTGAGTACTTCTTCGGAAGCCAGCGAGGAAAAGCGGTGGAAAAAGCCATAGAGTCAGACGAACGAATCGTAGTTTCACAAATAAACCTGATCGAAGTGTACGCCAAGTACCTAAAGACCGCTCCGAGCGAGGCCGAAGAGAAAATAAGATTCGTTCAGAGCAGGAGCGAAGTGATTGACGTGGACCGCGAGATTTCGCTGAAGGCGGCAAAACTGAAGGTGGGCAAGGGACTGGGTTCGGCGGATGCCATAATCTTGGCGACGGCACAAAAAGAGAGCGCAGTATTGCTTACGGGAGACAAGCACTTCAAAGAATTCAATAACGTAAAGATGATATAGTTTCTTTGCAGAATTAACAACGTGAGCGTATGGCCAAAAAACAAGAGATGGATGCCGAGCTGGCGAACAAGGTCATCAACTTGTGCCAGCGCCGCGGCATTCTAGTGCCGTCGTGCGAGATCTACGGCTCGCACGCGGGTTTCTTCGACTACGGCCCCCTAGGAGCGCAGCTCAAACGAAACCTGGAGAACAACTGGTGGAACCGCTTCGTCACCTCCCGCGAGGACGTCGTCGCCATGGACGGGGCATTGGTTTCGCCGCGGCCGCTTTGGAAGGCGTCAGGCCACTTGGACTCGTTCAACGACCCGCTGGTCGAGTGCAGGAAATGCGGCTTGCGAACGCGGGCCGACCACTTGGCTGAAGACGAGCTTAAAATAAACGTTGACGGCCTGAGCGTAAAGCACTTGCAGGACTTGATTCACGAGCACAAAGTCAAGTGCCCCAAGTGCGGCGGAGAACTCTCGCCGATCCGGACTTTCAGCCTTATGTTCAAGACCCACGTCGGCGCAACCGCCGACGAAGCTGCCGAAGTCTACCTGCGTCCCGAAACGGCGCAATTGATTTTCGCCAACTACAAGCTCGTGCAATTCGTTTCGCGAAAGCAACTGCCCTTCGGAATAGCTCAAATCGGCAAGGCGTTCCGCAACGAGATAGCGCCGCGCAACTTCGTGTTCCGCTGCCGCGAGTTCTCGCAAATGGAGATAGAGTACTTCATGCACCCCGGGAAGCTGGACGACTGTCCCTTGCTTGACGCGGGCTTGCTGGACAAAAAAATGGTTTTCTTCACGCAAAACCAGGCGAAGGAAACCAAGCCAGAGAAAATGACTCTGCGCGAGGCGCTTGACAACAAAGTCGTTGGAACGAGGTGGCACGCTTACTGGCTTGCCGCGTCACACGAGTGGCTGGTTTCGCTTGGGTTGAGGGCCTCGAAGCTGAGGCTTCGCCAGCACACGAAAGACGAGCTCTCGCACTATTCGAGCGAGACGTGGGACGTCGAGTACGAGTACCCGTGGGGCTGGAAGGAACTCATGGGCATCGCAAATCGCACTGACTTCGACTTGAAGCAGCACGCGAAGGCAAGCGGAAAAGACTTGTCTTACCACGACCAGGCGACGAACGAAAAGGTTGTTCCGTTCGTGATAGAACCCTCGCTGGGAGTCGACAGGCTGCTGTTCACGCTGTTGATTGACGCGTACAACGAGAAAGGCGAGGGCGGCGAAGTAAAGACGATTCTTTCGCTGTCGCCAACGGTTGCTCCCGTCTTGGCCTCGGTTTTTCCGTTGATGAAGAAAGACGGACTCGCTGAAAAGGCGCGGGAAGTCTTCAATGCTTTGAAGCAAGAAGGCTTTGCCTGCGAGTACGACGAAAGCGGGTCGATTGGAAGGCGTTATGCGCGTAGCGACGAGGCCGGAACGCCGGCGTGCATTACGGTCGATTACCAGACTCTCGAAGACAACACCGTGACGCTGCGCGACCGCGACTCCGGAAAGCAAGAGCGCATTGCCGCAAGAGACTTGGCCGCGGCGTTGCGAAAAACGCAGGGGTTCTAAGTGTTTTGGCGGCAGCAAACGGCGTTATGAAGTGTTTGTTCCGCGTTGCTCTAACGAAGGCAGAGAATACCTCGTAGAATACCATCGGGCTTGGGACGAGCAAGTGCGAAAGATAGCGAATGGCCTGCGAGATAAGCCGGCGCGTCATGCTGACGCGCAGGAAATAGTTCCTGGTTTTATTTGATGAATTCTACGTTGGGCTTGCCTTTGAAGTGGTCGTCGCCGGTCAGCAGCGGCTCGTCCTTGGAAGCGAAGGCGTAGATCATCGCGTCCGCCAGCGGGATTTGCTCGCGCCAAGCGGTTTCCCCCGCTTTCACGCATTCTTGGTAGTCGAGTGCAACCACGACGCTTCGGTCGCGCACGAAGTCGAGAAGTTCTTTTGCCTCTTTTTCTGCAATGCCTTTCTTGTAAAAGATTCTCGCGAGTTCCGCGAAAACTATTGCCGGCGTCTTGAACTGGTTTTCTTGGCCGTCGATGATCTTTTGGTAAGCCTTGTTTTCCTGAAAATAAGCCATCCACGCGTAGGTGTCAGCGATATAGCTTTTCATGCTCTTTCTCAGCCTCCTCTTCCTCTTCGCGCAGTTCCTGCAAGTCCTTGACCGCCGCCCTTCCCTTGAGGGCGCCGAACATGCTTTTTCTTTTTTCCTTGAACAAGTGCTCGAAAAGCAGGGTGTTTATTCCCTTGGACAGGTTTCCGCTGAACATCTGCCTTACCTTGGCCGCAATAAATTCATCCAGCACAACAGTTGTTCTTATCATACTTAATCCTCCCTTATGATGAAGTAGGGCGTATTATTTAAAGGCTTTTGGTGCGGCCTTGCGTGAGACGCGGCGCCCCCCCTGCCCCGTTTCTCGCGTTTCAATCACGCCCGCATTATTTTTTAAGTCCGTCGGCCGTAACCAGTCGGTGGAATGCGTTTTGTGCGGCGGAAAAACGGTTTTCAAGAAGGTTGCGGTCGAAGAACTGGGCCGCCGCGTCGGCGTGTTTGACGCCGGCGTTTGCTTGAAGTGCGGCGAGCGTTATTACTCGGAAGAAATCATGCGGAAGATTCAGAAGCGCGAAAAAGCGGAAGGCATGCTCGTGTTTTTGTAAGGGGATAGATTCATGCGCTTTGCACTAACGGCGTTGTCGCTTGCTCTTGTGGTTTGGTTTGCTTCGGCGGCCACGATTCACGGCATAGTCTACGACTCGAACCTCGACCCCGTTTCGGAAGCAATCGTCCAAGTCAACACCGTGCCGCGGCAGCAGATGGTTGCGCAAAACGGCTCGTACTCCTTTGAAGTCCCGCCGGGCAACTACTCTCTCTCCGCGGCTTACTCAGCCGGCGGAACGGTTTACTCGACGGAAGAAAACCTCTCTGTCGAAGGCGGCGGAGAGTTCACGCTCGACTTGATTTTCCTGTCTTTCGCGCCGCCCGAGGAAATAGAGGTCGAGCAACTGCCCGAAGACTTGCCCCAACTGCCTTCCCCCGCGGTTTCTCCGGCGTTGCAGCCGCGGGCTGAAAACGAGCTGCTGTTGCTCGGCGCCGCGGTTTTGTTCGTGGTTCTCGTCCTCTGCCTTGCGTTCCTTAAAATCAGGCGGCGGCCCCACAAACCGACGCGGCCCCCTCCCAAACCCCTTGCGGGGAAACGCCTTGAAAAAGCCGTTCCCGCAATTCCCGCCGTGGTCGTGACGCCGAGCCAGCGCCAGTTGCTTGAGCAACTCGCGAAAGCAGGGGGGAGGATGACGCAGAAGGAGCTGCGCAAGGCCCTGCCCCACGCCTCCGAAGCAGCAGTGAGCATGGACTTGACGGAGTTGGAGGACGCGGGCGCGGTTAAAAAAATCAAGAAAGGACGCGGAAACGTGGTAAAGCTCCTTTCGCCCCCGAAGCCATGAATCGCTTTTTCTGAAGCAAAAACAGCCTTCCTGAAGCTTTTCCAGTTAAACGAAGCTGTTCTGAAGCTTTGTTTGCCCGTTTTTCGAAAGAGTGTTTTTAAGCAACTTTTTTCCGAGCACTTTCGTTCCAAATAAAAAATTCAAAAAAAAGAATTTGGAGCGGGTGAGAAAAGTGGGAGTTTTGAAACAATTTGGTTTCGTGCTCCTCGCGGCTGTCCTGCTCGTCGGCTTCGCGCCGCTTGCAGCAGCAGAGGAGAACACGTCCGGCGAGGCAACGCCTTCGCCTGAGGCGACTGTCGAGCCAACGCCTGAAGCGACTCCGGAAGCAACGCCGGAAGCCACGGTAGAGCCGACGGTTGACATGCCGACGGTTGAAGCAACTGCCTCGCCTGTCGCGAGGCCCGTAGTCAGGCCGAGGCTGCCGCCCAAGCCAGTGCGCGAGCAGAGAATCTCTCGCTTGGCCGAGGCGCTGACGCTGCGCGTCGAACGCGCTATAGAACAGCTGGAGAACGCGCGCGAGCGGCTTGCCGCCGACGGCAAGGACGTGAGCGACATCGACGCCAGCCTGGCGAGCCTGCGCGAGGCAATCGCCACGCTTGACGACGCGACGACAGTGCCTGAGTTGAAGACGGCGCTGCTCGACATCAAGGACGCGTACGCGGCGCTGCGCGAACGCATTCAGCAAAAGATTCGCGAGCACGCCAAGACGAAAGTCAAGAACATCATTGAGCGCACCAAGGGCTTGATGGATAGAATCGACCGCGTGATAGCGGACTTGAAGGCCAAGGGAGCCGACACGACTGCGTTAGAGCAGAAAGTCAGCGAAGTAAAGGCAAAGCTCTCTCAAGCCGAGGCCGGGTACGGCCAGAACGTGCGCGAGGCAGCGCACTTGCTCGTGCAAGCCAAGCGCATGCTGCTGGAACTCAAGCACGCCTTGAGAGTGAAAGCAGCGCAAGCAGCTGGACTGCCTGCGCCGTCCGCGGAGGCGACTGAAGCGCCTGAAGTGACTGAAGTGCCGCAGGCAACGGTCGAGCCCACGCCAGAGGCAACGGAAGAACCAGAGGCAGAAAGTGAAGAAGAACCCGAGGCGACTGTCGAGCCAACGCCTGAAGCAACTGCGGAAGCCACTGTCGAGCCAACAGCCGAGGCAAGCCCTGAAGCAACTGCAGAGCCAACGGAAGAGGCGACTGCCTCGCCGGAAGCAGGCTAACCAGACCTAGAGACTGCGAGGGGGGGCCTCCGATGGGAAAGGCTTTAATGCAGCCTTTTCCTACCCCCCTCTACACTCTAGCAGGTGATAAGGACATGAAACTGGGTTTGGTTGCAGTAGCATTGGTTCTAGCCGTTTCGCTGGCCGTGTTCGGCTGCGTACAGCAAGGCCCGGCGGCCACGCCGACGCCCTCGCCTCAAGCGGGAGCAGTACAACAGGCGGCTGCAGAAGGCGAAATCGATTCCGTGAACGCCGAGTTGGATGAAATCGACTCGCTCGTCGGCTCGCTTGACGCCGCCGAGATAAACGAGTCGGGCTTGGACCTGACTTAAACGAGTTTTTCAGGGCGTCAAAACGCTTTTAACGCCCTTTCTTCCTTTCTTTTTTCAAGGTGGTTTCATGGCCAGTCTAATCGTCAAGTCGGCGGTGGCCGACTTCGTCAAGAAAAAGGGAATGCGGTGTTCAACCGAGTTGTACGCCGGCCTCGACAAAGCGGTTGCAGCCCAGTTGGACAAGGCGCTTGAGCGCGCGCGCAAAAACAAGCGCAGCACGGTAATGGAGCAGGACCTTTAGCCGCGAGAACGCCGAGTTTGCGGAAAGTCGGTCAGCAGGAATACGTCGAGCGGGACGCAGCTTATGTTTTTATCGCCGATTTTTCTTTCGTCGAAAAAGTCTTTAGTTACTACTATTCCGTTCTTCAAACCGCGTTTTTCAAGGTAGTAAACCAGGTTCCTGACGTCGTCGCCCGTGATCGTCGACTGGTACTTGACTTCCAACGGCGCCTGGCCGCAAACGAAGTCAACTTCCCGTTGCAGCGCGTCGCGGTAGAACTCCGTCTTGCAGCGGCTTAGCTTGTCGTACGCCGCGGTTTCCGCCGCTTGGCCGTCGGAAGGGTTTTCAGCGACTGCGTTGTAGATCGACGCCGTCTTGACGAAGACCTTCTTCTGTTTTTTCAACGCCTTCTGAAAAGATCCCGTTGGGTAGACGACGTCGGCGAGAAAAGCCTTGTTCAAGTGAAGCAGGTAGTCCGAAACGGCGTGGCGGCTCATTTGAAGCGCTTCGGCGAAATTGCTTTCAGTGAACAGCGCCCCGGAGTTGGTGGCGCACAGCCTCAGCAAGTCGTACAGTTTCGACGGGTTTTCTATGCGAAAAATCGACGGAATGTCGTCGAAAACGATTTTTTCGACCGTGCTGCCGCGAATATAGGCGGCGGCGGTTTCCCTGTCGAAATCAACTATTTCCGGGAAAGAGCCGCGCCAAAAAAAGTCAGAGAGGTGGTCGCGCCATCTTTTCCTGGCCTTGAACACTTTGTCGAAGGAAATTCTTTCAGGCGTTTCTCCCTTTAATTCAAGGTACTCGCCGAACTGGAGGGGCGGAAGGTAAAATTCGAGCATTCGGCCGCCGAAACTCTCCCTCCCCTTCTTGACGGTAAGAGAAGAAGAGCCGGTCAAGATGAACTGCGCTTTTTTCTGGTCGTGAAACCTCTTCAGCGCCCCCGCCCAGTCTTCGACGCGGAAAATTTCGTCAAGTGCAATCAACGGCTTGTCGGCTTCCTCTAAAAAAAATTCCACCACTCTCTTGAGCGCGTCAGCGTTAGCGTATTTTTTTTCGTCAAAAGAAAAGTAAAACGCGTTCCTTCTCTCAAGCAGTTGCTTGACAATCGTAGACTTTCCGACTCTCCTCAAGCCCGTGACTGCTACGGCAAGCCGCGTTTCCAGCGCCTTGCCGAGTTCAACGAAAGCACGCCGCCTGTAACGGGGCAGTTCTTCCTTCCCGCCGGTGTTGATGGGAGAAAAGTCCATCACCTCCTTTTTCGCGGGAACGGCCATGCGCACCTTTAGGAACGCAAAACTTAAAAATGTGCCCCTAAAAGGGCACAACTTGTAACCGGGCTTCTGGCCGGGCCGACCTTGTCCGGCGTTTTTAACTCGCGGGCAAGCCTCGTTTCCATGCAAACGCGGCGCAACCCAAACCCTTATTAATTTACCAGCCAATCAATTTTAACAAATTTTAAAGCAAGTATGCTGGTGAACTTGTGGAAGCAGTTGATATTTCCGAGGTTCTCCTAAAAGGGGGAAAACGCGTCTGCGCCTCCGCGGACATACGCGAGCTGGCGGGCCGCGACTATCTTTCAACGCTATCCAACCTCATCAATACGCGCTGGCTGGTTCCCCTCAAGGGATTAAAAGGCGTTTATTACGTGCGCGACCCTGAAGAAAGGGTTAAGTCTTTTTTCAAGCTTGATAGCTTTAGCATCCTCGCCTCGGCCCTGAACACCGCGCTCGGCAGCCAGTGGTACTTCGGCCGCCTGACTGCGCTGAGCCTCGCCGGATTCATTCACCAACCGGTTTCAACCTACTACGTGGTAAACAAAAAAATCAGTAGGCGCTTTGACTCGCCCATTTTCGGCGGCGTGGTCCTCCTCAAAACCGCCGCCAAAATCGCCGGGGCGTGCGGGAGATCCCCCCAGCCGCCCCCCGGGGGGGGGTTAAAACTTTGGGGGCCG
>JBFMEM010000034.1:0-9557 GCA_040753335.1 Microcaldota archaeon | reverse complement strand
TCCGCGTCCATGGTGTGGGGAGAGTCTCCTACTCCGTTCCTTTTACTCGCCGCATTCTTGGTAACTGCATCATCTTATATGATAAACCGTTTTTCCGACTTTCAAGAGGATTCGATAAACAACCCCGCCCGCATCACTTTCCTGAGGGCTGGAAAAAAAGCGATCGCGATGATTTACGCCGTTTTTTTCACCGTAGCTGCAGCGATACTGTGGTTCAAAGGAATCGCTCCATTCTTCACCTCATTAATTTTTCCTTTGATGGTTGCAGCGTACAGCTTGAGATTGAAGCAAAAGAGCAAAGCAAGGGGTTTAAAGCAACTACCTTTCGTTAAAAACGCGTTTACCGCGCTTGGATGGAGCATGCTGGTTTTCCTTGCGGCTTCTTACTACGGCCTTGGGTGGCTGGCGCCCCCCGTAATCTCTTTTTTTTTGCTTGTTTTACTATGGCGGTTCGTGAACGTCGCAGCCGCTGATTTCAAAGACGTGCGCGGCGACTCAATAGCAGGAGTCGCGACGCTGCCGGTCGTACTGGGCGTTAGAAAGACGCGCATTGTTTTACAGACCGTTAACCTGGCTGCAGTCGCCGTGACGACTTGGTTAGTGTGGAGTGCAGTTCTTCCACCAATGGCGTACGGTCTTGCGTTTATAGGAGTTTACGTCGCTTATTACGTGGAAGAGAGCAGCCGATTGGTAGGCGATGAGAGGGTGTCCGAGTGGAGCAGCTTGGTTTTGGATAGCGAGTGCGTGTGGTGGGCCGTGCTAGTTTCGGTGTTCGCGCGACTTGCCTCGTGAGAGACCATTCGGTTAGTGATTTTGTTGAAAATATTGCAGAAGGTTGCTTTGAGAGGAAGGGTGTTCAAATGCCTTCAGTTTTCTAGAGAGAAACTTAGATCTCGGCCAAAACCAACGAAACACGTTTGTCAAATGCGCAATAGAACCTTCGAATGCCGCGTGTTTTTAAACCAGTCTTGCCTAAAAGCGACTGATGAACGCTTCTTCGACGGCAACAAAAGCAGTTTTCGCGCTTTCCTTGGCGTTGTTCGCCGTCGCGGTCGTAGTCTACGCCAACGCGGCGGCGTTTTCGGACGCGGACTTTAACTTGTTCGCCAACTTTTTCATGGTCGCCTTTAGTGGGCTCGCCGTCGCCGCACTGGCGCTTGTGCGGAACAGCTTTGCAGAAAGCGACCACTGGAAGAGGGACTGGAGCTTGCTTGCGGCCGGCTTTGGCTTGTGGTTCATCGCCGAAGTCACGTGGGCGTTTTACGTTCTAGTACTCGGCATAGAAGTTCCCTTGTTTTCGTTGGCCGATGTTTTCTGGTGGTTGGGCTATCTTCCGATGGCGGCCGGCCTATATCTTCTTTCAAAGGCTTTCTTCATTCACTTGTCCTCCGCCAAGAAGATTTTGTTGGCGGCGGCCATTGCAGCGGCTGGTTTGCTTGTCGCAACGCTCTTGAACGCCGGCGCTGCTCAAGCAAGCGTTTCGTGGGAAATCCTGGCCAGCCAAGGGTTTTACCCCCTTGCCGACCTCGTCTTGCTCGCGCTGGCGGCGTACATCGCGTTGGGAACCACTGAGTTCATGAAGTTCTCGAGGGCTTTATTCATGCTTGCCACTGCCCTTGTGGTCTGGGTTGTTTACGACTTGTGGTTCGCTTACGCTAACTTCGCCGGAGTATACGACCCGAAGCAGTTTTATGACTTGGCGTACTTGCTTGCTTACGTCCTAGTGACTGCCGCGGCGTTCTGCCGCGCACAGTGTGCTGAAGCGCCGGCGGCGCTAATAAGAAAGAAAAAGGCTGTGAAAATTGATTAGTTTTGCAGAAAAAGTCAGGGCGGCAAAACTGCCGCAGTTTCCTCTAGTGCTCGCGTTAGTGCCCGGCAAAGACTTGGCCAGTGTTTCAGCCAGCGTCTTACGCGCGCTAAGCACGGGGGGCGGGCCAGGAGTGTATGTTACTGTCAACAAGCCCTGTGACTCGCTCGAAGCCTTCTTCAGAAAGGCGAGGATTGACTTGAAGAAAATTTTTTTCCTCGACTTGATCACGCTCTCGTCGGGCGGAACGGCAGAAAAGAAAGAACGCCGCGTGTTCTTGGAATCGCCCCGCAACTTGACTGAATTCTCGATTGCGCTGAACGAACTCATTGCAGCGATTCCCGCCGGAAAAAAGTTCGTGGTAATAGATTCTTTCAATACGCTGTTGTTGTACAACGACGCCACAACCGTAATGAGGTTCATTCACTTCCTGTCAGGCCGGCTTAGGACGTTGGGCGCGCACGCCGTTTTCCTGTCGGCCAAGGAGGAAACCGATGAAAAGACGATTGCGCAACTAAATCAGTTCGTTGAAAAAGTAGTCGACTTTAGCGAGTAAGCGGTTATCTCAGCACTGTTTTGAACGTCGCAGTCAGGAACGCGTGCGCAAGCAAGTAAATCGAGAGAGCCACGATGATGAACGCCGGCGAGTACTTTATTCCCCTTATTGCCTTTCCCTCTCGTATCAACGCCAGCGTCAGGCCGGCAAAAAAAGTCGTTACCGCGACGGCGGCGATTGAAAACCAGTAGATGTCGCTGGCTTTAATCGCGCCCGGCGTGGGGCCCGCGAAGGTCAGGCCAGGCAGTCCCGCCACGCCGGCTTGCTGAACGTACTGCTGCTGCACCGCGCCGCCGGCGCCGCGGATCGCCTGCTTCTGTATAACGTTCTCATTCATTTCAGCGTAGTACGTCGAGAGGGCAAAAAGCACTGGAGCAGCCACTACGGCAGCGAAGACAATGAAAATGCTATAGGTCAGCGTTGACGTCGCGATTTCTTTTCGCAACAGCTTCGTGCCAACAATGTCTGCCGCGACTTCGTCCAACAGCCTCGCCATCTCTCCTCCCAAGCGAATGCCTTCGTTAATCAGCTTGACTGCGCGCTCGACGACGCTTGACCTGACGCGGCGGCTCATTCGCGTCAACGACTCTGAAATAGGGCGGCCGCCGAACGTTTCGGCACTGACTTTCCTGATTTCTTCCTTGAACGCCCCGAATTCTGGCCTGGCGGCGCCCCAGAACGCGTTTTCAAGAGTCATTCCCGCGCGGATGTTGGCCGAAATTATTTTCAGCGCGTCCGGAAGCACGTCTTCAACCGCAATGGCGCGCCGGTCTGCCGCCAGCAGCAGCGCAAGCCAAAGCAGTCCCACGGTGCCGAACAAGCCGACCGCGCCTGCCGCAAGCTGCACCAAGGGCCTGTCGGGAAAAAAGAAGGGCGCGAGAAAAAAGGCGATGAGCGCCACTGAAAGCGAGAAAAACACGGCGAAGCCGAGAAAAACACGAGGCGCTATTTCGAAGCCTCCTTGAACCAAGACGAGCGCCAGCCGGTCGTGCAGCCACTGGGGAAAAAACCCTGCAATCTGCTGGTATACCTTGCTGAAGCGCAGTGCCACGTTATACCACCGGCCTCCTTGTTCCAATGAAGTTCATGAAAAACAATTGAAACACCACTAAGTAAGCCAGCCCCGCTGCCAGCACGACGTTAGGCAACACTATTCCAATGAAGGACCCAATGACTATCAACAGCGTTATTCCCAGGCTGGGAACGACGACCGCCGCCATCATGTAAACCAGCGTCCACGGCGAAAGCTCTTGGCCGTAGCGCCTGATTTGATCCACGCGCTCTAACACGAACTCTTTTATGATGGCTTCCAAAGCGTCTCCCAAGTCCGACCCTACTTTAAGTGCGTTCGACAACTGCCACAATAGTTTTTTGAACTGCAGCGACGGATTGGCTCTCGCGGCTTCGGCCAGCGCGTCCACTTCAGGCACGCCTGCGTCAATGTGCTGCACTATTTTCTTGAACTCTTCTGACGCGCCGCCGTAGTCGTCGCTTACGCTGGCCATGGCGTGAAACAACGGCACGCCCGAGCGCAGTTCAATGAGCAGTTGGCGCGCGGCCGGAATCAAATGCAGTTCAAGCCTCCTGCTGCGCCTTCGCGCTATCGTCTTCGGATAGTAGACGCTTGTCACGAGCGTCGTGCCGGCAGTGACAATCGCCAGCAGCGCCGCGGGCCCTTCCATGCTGACGCGCGCCGAGCTTCCCACTAACGCAAACACTATGGCCACGACCACTGCGTTAACTGCTGCCGAAGCAATCGCCGCCCCCAAGTACTCGCGCGCCGGAGTGGTTATTTCCGCTTGCGTCAAGTCGTCGGCCAAGAAAGGCGTAAAGCTTGCCGCAAAGTTTCCGAAGCCCTTGAGGACCCTGCCGGCGGCCAGCTGAGCCTTGGGCGGAAGCACGCTAAACGGAATTACTGGCTTGTTCATTTTTTTCTCCTCAGAGGACTTCTTCGCGCGGCCTGTTTTTCGCGACGGCGTCCAACACGAAGTCCTTGTCGCGGTAGTATCTCGCGACTACGCGGCCCACGTTTTGCACGTCGTCTATCTTCTGGCGCAGCATGTACTCGAGCACGGCCCTCTTGTCGCTGACTTCCTGCTCGACTTCCTTTCCGGTCAGGCCCGTGTGGAGCGTGAGTTCGTTCGTGAACCTGATGAAATCGCCTACCTTCGTGGTCTTGTCCTCGCGCGCGTCCCACCGGTAGACTATGTTTATTCCCACTCCCTTTTCCTCGGGAAGGAATTCGGCGAGTTCGTACGTGCGGCGGATGCCCGTGCGGCGCTGGCGGTACTGGACGACAATGAGCTGCAGGGCCGAAAGCATTTCCTCCGGCAGTTCGATGGGCGGGCTCGTCAGCCTGTTCTTTACTTGCGTGGTCTCGTCGGCGTGCAGCGTCGAGTAAACCGAGTGGCCGGTGTGCATTGCCTCGAACAGCACCTCTGCCTCGCGCTGGCGCCTGATTTCACCCACTACTATGCGGTCGGGCCGCATGCGCAGCGAGTTCACCATCAAGTCAATCATTTCAACGCCTCCCTTTCCCTCTGGATTCGGCTGGCGCGTGGACATTGGCGTCCAGTGCAGGAAGTCGGGCAAATTCAGCTCGCGCGTGTTGTGGGCAACTACGTTGTTGCAAACGAAGCTTTCGTGGAGGGGCACGCTGAAGTCGTACACATATCCCTCGAAGTCACGTTCTTTCACCTCTTCCACGCAGTCCCACGCGACGTCGTTCACCGCAAGGCACTGTATTTGCGCGAGCAGGGCATCGCCGCTTGCTTCAGCAGTTATTTCCGCTGGCACGCGGCGTCCGATGTGGTGGTGCTTGAAGCCGCCGTGCCAAGACTTCCAGCTTTTGTAGGGTTTGCTTTGCTTGAATTTTTCCCCTAGGGCGTGCTTCAACGTCAAGTAGGTTTCTTTTTCGAGTGGAACAACATCGCTTCCCGAGTTGCCTGGCCTGAGCGCAAGTGTTTTCAGCGCATCTTTCTTGTAGAGGGGCAGCAGGCCTATTTCTGAATTGAACTTGCTTAAGTTTTGGCCGCCGGATATTCGGGCTTCGAACGTCTTGTCTTTAAGCAATCGGTTTTTGGACCTAAGTTGTATGCCAAAGCGCAGCAATAAAGTCTGAACATCGGCAAGGAGGTTGATTGAACTCGTGCGGACGACTATTTCGTCTTTTCGCACCCACCCATCACCGCTGAAGTAGCCTTTTACTAGAGCGGCAGCGGTTTTTTTGTCCGCTTTCCAAATCCAGTCCGGAACGCGTTTGGTGTAGGCGTTTCCCGTCAGGCCGAGTATTTTTTGCAGCACGGTTTTCAGAGCCTTCGAGTTAATTAACAGCGAAATGCCGTCAGAATGCATTCTAGTGTGGCATCCAAAGCGTTCCGCTATTCTTCTGACGCAGGCGCGGCTTTCTTCGTCTACTACGCTTACTATCGTTGAGTTGACGTCGTAGCATCCGTCCGCTAACCACAATCCGCAGAAAGCAGTCAAGTCCTCGTCCGCCGTGAAATGCAGGGGCAACGACGCCCCACCCCTGGCCGTGCGAATTACTGTTCTGTCCGCTAATTCTCCGGGCAAATCCAGTTTAAGTTTCAACAAGCTCTTTATCGGCAGCACTCCGTTCCGACGGTAGTACCGAAGCGTTCCTTTATTGCAAACGCTCGCCAGCCTTTCCTTGTTTTCGGCAATGAATTTCCTTAATTCCGCTCCACCGTGCAAAAACAAGTCTCCCAGCTTGGGCAGGTGCTGTGTTAAATCGAAGTAGAGCTGCTTTCCTTCATAGTCCATTCTCCGCGGCGTTGCAATGAAGGTGCCTCTGGTCAACGCCGCGCCGTTGATCTGAGTTATTGAATTGTCTTTCAGCGTGAACAGCGAGTGGTCGGGGGTTATTGTGATGCGCCTGCCGCTTTCTAGCGTAACGTCAAGGACTTTTCTCTTCACGGCATGGCGGATAAAAACACTTGGTTCCGTTAATTCAATTTTGCCTTGTTTGCTCATGCTGAATATTTTTGTGCCGTCGTCGTTAAACGCGACCTCCGCGCCGTCAGGCAAGACTGTTTTGTTTTGTTTTATTCGGCTGTCGACGAGTTCTGCAACGGTCGTCTTGCTAACGCCGCTTCCGTCATTGAACAAAATTTCGCTTTCTCCAGCGACGCTGTCTTCAATGCTAACGACTCTCTGGTTCGGCGGCGTGAAAACGAGTATCGAGTTGAGGAAAGCAGTTTTTCCGCTCGCCGTGCCTCCCCCGATCAGCACGTTAATTTCGTATTGAATCGCGGTCCACAACAACGCCGCGACTTCGCTGCTCAACGTGTTGATTTCCGGGGAAATGAAGTTCACTATCGTCCAAGGCTCGGCGCGGAACTTGCGGATGGTAATGCCGTTTCCTTTCGTCGAAATCGGGAACAGCGTGGCGTTGACGCGGTTTCCCGTCAGCAGGTTCGCGTCCATCAACGGACTGAGGGTAGTGATTTGGCGGCCTACCCTCCTGCCGACTATCGAAGCGTAGTTCTGTATCTGGTCCTCCGAGGCAACGACGACGTTGGTCTTGAGCCAACCGAAGCGCTTGTGGTAGACGTAGACGGGCTCGCGCGAAGAGTTTATGACCACTTCCTCTAGGTCGGCGTCGGCCAGCAGGAGCTCGAGTTCGCCTAGGCCGAGCATTTCGTGCAACAGCCTTCCGACGAGCATGTCCTCTTCCTGGCCGCTTAACTCGCTCATTTCCGCTTTTATTATCTCGTGCGCTTTCTGCGAAAATCTTTTTCTCACGTTTTCTATTTCGCGGGGGTCGAGCATTTCCAACGTCTTGATGTTGACCGCTTCGATGATTTTCTCCTTGAGAAACCCGAGGACGACTTGCGTGGCTTGTTTTATCTTGAAGTGCTGGAGCTCGTAAGTGTTGATGAACTCCTCGTCCTTTTGCGAAATCACTACTTCGGCGGGCACTCCCTCGCTGCGCACGGCGTAGGTGTCGAGAACCTTCATTTGCGTCGCCTCCGCGTTTTTTTCGCCGGCCGCTTGGCCGCCTTGCGCGCCGGACTCGGCTTGGAAATTTCGTCCAACAGTTTTTGCTTGAAGTGCCGCTTGAGCGCCTCGCGCGGCGCGACTGGCTTTGGCGCCGCCGGCTTTTCCTCAGGCGGGACAAGAAGAGCCTTGCGAAGCGCCGCCAGCTCTTCCTCAACTGAAAACGTTGCCCTGCCAGCGGCTTTTGCGACGAGCTTCTTTTTCTCCGCGACAGGCGCGGCTTCCTTCTCCGGCACGACTGCCTTGACGGGCCTCGCGCGGCCGAGCAGCCTCCTTATTTTTTCAAAAAGCCTTTTTAGGGCGTTGATTATTTTCGCAGGAATAGACTGCACTGCGGTTCTTGGCCTGCGTTCGACGCTTTCAAGGCGCTTGAGAAAAGCCTGCACTAGGGCCCTGAGCTCGTCTTCTTTTTCGACGAGCTTCACTATTTCCTCGTCGAACATCGCCGCCTGCTGTAGAATCAAGTGCATTTCCTTCTTGATGTTGTTGAACTCGCTTTCCGTAAAAGTTTCTTTTGACTCGAGTTCGTGAAGCAACTGCTCGGCCTTTTTTATCCTGCGCGTCAGGTCCTTTTCCATGAAGGCGATGATGCTGCCTGCCTTCATTACCTCGAGCTCAAGCTGCTTGCTCTCGTCCTCTCTCTTGGCTTCCTCGCCCGCTTTTTTTTCTTCCTTTGGCTTGCGGGCAATCAACTGGATTCCGCCGAGCGTGTAGTGAACCGTGACCAAGCCGCTTTGCTCCAGCACCAGCGCCAGCCGCTCGACTTGGTCGGCAGTGAGCGCAAGGGCTTTGGCGGCGTCGGCGGCTTCGACGCGGCCGTTTATTTTCACGTATTCGTTCAAGCGGTCGATTACCGTGTCTATGCTGCCGTCGCGGCCGCCCTGTTTTTCTTCCGCCATTGTTTCACTCCAGTTCCGCTTACTGCCCCGCGGTTAAAAAACCCTTTTTTATGAAGAAGGCGGACGGGCCTGCTCGTCTTTTACCGACTCGAAGGAGGGGTCGCCGACGCTTAAGTTAGTGTCGTAGTAGATTTCGCTAAGCGTTGAATTCATTGTGAAAGTAGTGTTCGACCACAGTTGGCCGCACGTGTCGCCATGGGAGTCCCACAGCCTCACGGTTACCACGACTTGGTCTCCCGCGTCCTTGCTGAGCACCAGGTCGTACCAGCACGACTGGGGTTCAATCAAGTCGATTTTCAGGTCTCCAGCCTGGTTGGACGTCCAGTCGTAAGTGAAGTAGGGACAGGTCACGCCAGGGCCGTCCCACGGACAACGGTAAACGCGGCCGAGCGAGTCGGTTACCGTGAGCTTGAACACCAGACAGTGCAGCGAACCCGGCGTGCACGAGGGCGGCGCTGGGTTCCAAGTGTACTTGTTCTGGTTATCGGGATCTCCGGGATCGTAGCGGAAGGGCACGGAAACTTTGTGCGAGAACTCCACGGCTTGTATTGCGTCACAGTTGGCGGTTTCCTCGTCGCAGTGTCCTTCGCCGTGCTCGCACTCCTCGTCGCAGTCCTCCTCGCCGTCCTCGCACTCGCCGCAGACTATGCGCAAGACTCTTTTTCCCCAGTCGCCGTACTCGTATGTAATTGGCGTCGAATAGTTGTAGGCGTATATCAGCAGGTTCGAACCCATTGTTGCAAGCGAAGCGACTGAAAAGTTTATGTCTAAACCCGGGACTTTATAGACTTCGTAGACGAAGTCGTCGTACTCCTCCAAAGCCGTTTCGGCGTCGAGTGGCGGCGGCAGAACGTCTATTACGGTAATGTTTTCCTCGTTCTTGATTATCTTCAGGTGCAGCACTTCTCCAATGCCTTCGTTGACGTCGTCCCACACGTAGGAAATTCTTTTCCACACCATGTTAGCCCTGAGGGGGCGCCTCCAGTCGTCCTGCGCCACCAACAAGGCCAGCGTGAAGACGATTGTGAACAAGAGCAGTGAAGTTATGGTGAAAACAAAGGCTTTCTTCACTTGAACCACGTCCAGACCTCAATCAAGCCCCAGTACCAAGTTACAGCATCTTCGGTGTAGAAGGCCCGGCGGAACGTCCCTATTTGCGTCGCGTTTGAGTCGTCGGCGGTTGCTGAACCGAATTGCCTGCACAAGCAAAACGTGCCCCTTGTTCCCAGGTTGCAGCCAGGCGGGCAGCTGCCGTACGACTTGCGGTACAAGCTCA
>JBFMEM010000033.1:0-9836 GCA_040753335.1 Microcaldota archaeon | reverse complement strand
TGTCTATGCAGGCTTGTTTCAGTGAAACGCCGAGTTGCCGTAATTGGTTTTTGATTGCGCTTGCCGCGAAAGGAATTGTTTCGAAGCCTGAGTTGGCTAATCGAATCGAGCAGGGTTCGCGCATAATGCCGGATAGGAAGGTTTCGAGGTTTTCGGCGCCGCTTATTGTTATTACGTTGTTTTTTCTCCAGCGCGGGTTGCTCTTGGTTTTGTCGTCTTCGCTTAGGCGCGCCAGAATTCCGAGTCTGAGCAGCAGGAAGTTAAGTTGCTCAGCGAGTAATGGCGAATTTGTGTACAGGCGGACGTTGTAATCCGCTTTGTTGCGGTTAAGGTACTTGCTGCCGTCTCCGAGCGTAAAGCCTTCCAGCACTCCGCACACGCACTCTTCGGGAGCGCAGAGCATTATCGACGGTAGTTGTTTGTCTCCGCTTCTGCCGCCGAAGCCTTCTTTCTTTAACGCGGTTGCAACTGCTTCGCCGAGAACGGCGACGTATTTCCGTTTTCGTCCAGTTCTGTTTTGTTCCAAGCATAGTACTTTGGTTCCAAGCGATTTTTCTGCCGCCGCAACGAATTTGGTAAAGTAAGAAAAGTCGGTGCAGGTAAACTGGAAGCTTTTTCCAAGCCAGCCTTCTGCGGCCAGCGCGCCGATTGCGAACCCAAAGTCGCGGTCGAGTTTCACTACTGCGTTGAAAGAATGAGTGTTTTTTGTGGTGCGGCGGAACAGCGTCGTTTTTTCAAGCACGGAGTGGGGCGGCATTACTGAAAGGTCGGCGAATAACTGTAACGGCAGCACTCCGCTTCTGCGCGCCGCGTACGCCAGCGTGTTCCAAGGCGTTTTGCGCCTTGATCGCAGCCACTCACGCGCTCCTGCCTCGTTTAACAACTCGGCTGCATATTCTCTTGGAAGGACTGCGTACCATTTCGCGGGGGCGCGCACCATTTTTTCAAAAAAGTTGATTTCGTTTGCGGTTTGGCTGAGCACTAGCTTTTTGGGAACGACTATAAAGTCTCCGCTGTTTAACTTTAACTCAGATACTTTTACTTGCTTGACCGCGCAGTTCTCGTCAAGAGTGAACACGCTGTGTTGTCCCGTCACTTTCACTTTCCTGCCTTTGCGCGTCTTTATTTCATACATTGATTGTCCCGCGTGACGGATGACGGAGGTCACGGGTGCGCTGCCGTATTTCAAGTCGCTTCCGAACGCCAGTGCATTCAGTTCTCCCGGAGGCAGCGGCACCTGCTCGGTGACCTCGTTTATTTTCTGCACCGGCGCGCCGGAATCAAAATAGGCGTCGACCAACGGGCCTATTTCCGCGAAACGTGTTTCGCCGTCTTTTTCAACGACTATCTTTTCTTCAGGCGCCAAGCTACCCTCGGCCGGCGTCGCTTCGAGATTGTAGAGACTTCCTGTCTGCTGCTGGAATTCTACGATATGCTTTCGCATGAAGTCAAGCGTCTTGAGTGCAAAAGCCTGTCCCTCAGGCGTCGCGATTGTTGTTCCAAACAAGTTCAGTACGGCTTCGTTCATTCCGACGATTCCTATCGTCGAAAAGTGGTTTTTCCAGTAGCCGCCACTCATTTGTTTGATGGAACGCAAGTAAAACTTGGAGTAGGGGTAAAGGCCTTCTTCAGTGAATTTCTCGACCGCCTTCCTCTTTGCCTCGAGCGAGTCGCGCGCGATCGTCATCAGCGAAAGAAGGTTTTCGAAGAACTCGTCCTCATTCTTGGAATCGAAGCCGAGGCGCGGGAGGTTGAGCGTCACCACCCCCGTTGAACCAGTTAGCGGATTCGCTCCGAACAAGCCGCCGCCGCGCTTGTGCAGTTCGCGGTTGTCAATCCTCAACCGGCAACACATGCTGCGCGCGTCTTCGGGTTTCATGTCGCTGTTGACGTAGTTCGCAAAGTAGGGCACGCCGTATTTTGCGGTGAGTTCGAATATCTTTGCGGAGACGGGCGCGTCCCACTCGAAGTCGCGCGTGATGTTGTAAGTCGGAATCGGGAAAGTGAAGACTCTTCCGTCCGCGTCTCCCTCGGTAGTGACTTCGGCGAAGGCGGTGTTGAACAAGTCCATTTCCTCCTGCAAGTCGCCGTAAGCGAAGTCGGCTGGCTGGCCTCCGACTATGGCGGGTTCGTTGGCAACGTGCTTGGGAACCTTCAGGTCAAGAGTGATGTTGCTGAAGGGAGTGTTGTGGAACGAAATCATTCCGCTTCCTCCGACGAAGTTCTCGGTTTCTTCTTCGACTGAAAGGTCGTACTCCCAATCGTGTTCGTACTCGAAGTCCTGCACTTCGTATACTGGTACGGCCTCGAAGTTTCCGAGCGCGGTTTCTTTTTTTTCTTTCCTGCCGTTTGGGAAGTAGTAAAGGGAGTAGCATCCTGTGACGCGGTCCTTGCGGTTGAGCGAGTAGTCCATGTCGAGCGAAGAGAGGATTAGCCCGATCTGGCTGAGCAATTTACGGGATTTGGTGTATATGCCGATACGATTGGCCGCCTGGTAGCCGTCTCCTTTCACTATGGTGTCGAGGAGCAAGCGCCGGAAGCGCGGGGAAAGGTTCAGAACGAAAGAGGGAATCGACTTGTTTTCAGAGATGACTCCGCAAACGTGTTTCACGAGGTGGGAATAGAAGCCGTTTACTACGAAATTGGTTATTTTCGTCGCGGTCTGTTCACGTGTTTTCGAACTCCAGCCGTGGCTGGTCGTGGTGTTGAATGTTTGATTCAGTGCAACGAGGCAGCCGCTTATTTCTTCGATGTTTTCATGCGCTTCCGCGGCTTGAGAGAGAACAACGTTGGTTTTGAGGGCTTTTCCTTCGCTCAGGTACCAGCCGGCCAGTCTCGTGAACTGCTCGAGTTCCGCGCCTTGCAGGAACCTGGGCACGCACGCGGCTTCATTGCGCAGCCGCAGTTGAATCGTTTCGTCGCTGCATTCGCCGTACTCGAGCCACACGTCGAGCGGCATGCTGCACTTTTGCTTCCAGTCCGCCCAAAGGCATCGGTTGCGCTTGCACTCGAAGAAAAACTGTTTGAGCGTTTTCGTGCGTAAAACGTTTTTCTCCAGCGCCTCAAAAGACGACGGCGTCAGGTCGACGAAGACGTTTCGCCAGTACTGGCGCGGCATTTCTTTAAGCGCTTCGACCACGTCGAGTTTTTCCGAACTGCCGAACAAGTGACTTGCGCTGCGCAATGCTATGACGTGATTGTTTTCTTTTATTTTCTCATTCGGCTTAGCGGTTTTAAGCGACTGCGCTTCAACGGCGGTGAACTTGAAATTCGACAGTCTGAAGAGAGAGTGCGCCGGTGAAACGACGGTTTCGCCGCGGCCGGTGCGTATTTTCTTGAATTTCTTGTCTTCCACGCGGTGCTTGACGAACCCCTTGACCTTTAGCCACTTGGAGTTTCCCTGCGAGTCGAAGCCAATTGCATGGCATTCGCTTACGGCCGGCATGAAGAAGGAATCAGGCGAGGGGTTGCCGTAGCCGTCCACGTTAGGTATTTCGCGGCCGGCGTGCTCGCGGAACTCTCTTTCGACGACGGCGCCGATTGGTTCGACGCGGGTTTTGCCGTATGTCTTCAGCACCAGTGGCTCGTCGAAAGCAAGCGATTGGAATCCCACCCTCGTCGGCACGGCCATGTTGAACATGAATTCCTGCATTGCTTGTTTGACTTGGTTGTAGGACAGGCCGTCGGCTTTGATGAAGGGAGCGAGGTAGGTGTCGAAGCTGCTGAGCGCCTGCGCTCCCGCGCTTTCTCCTTGAAGTGTGTAAATGAAGTTCACTATCTGGCCGAGGGCCGTGCGAAAGTGCTTTGCGGGACGCGAGTTTACCTTGCCTTCAACGTGGCCGAAGCCCGTCATCAGCAGGTCGAATAAGTCCCATCCGACGCAGTTGTGGTTCCACATTCCGTTGACGAGGAGGGTGTTTGACTCGGTTGTGAGGTCGTATATGTGCGTGTCGGGCACTTCCAGCGTTTCGTTGTTGAGTATCTTGTGCCAGCCGCTTCCTTCCTTTCGCCAGGCGCCGCTCGAGCGCTTGGCGCGGGCGTACTTGAAGGAGGGCAGTTGCGCTTCGGTTGTGCGGAAAGCAATTCCGCAGAGTGCGAGTTGTTGAATTATTTGTTTTCCTTGAAAAACGCGGGCTGAGCCGACGCCTTCGATGTTTCGGTCGCGGGCGGTAAAGCCCAGCAAGTCGAGTGCGGTTGCGAGTTGTTCTAGCATCGTGCGCGAGGCGGTGCGGATGACTATTCGCGTCTCGCAGGTGTCGATGGAGCCGTCTCCGTCGACTATTCCCGCGATTACGCCTCGCACGAATTCCTCGTCGTAGGAAAGGATTTTTTCCGGCAGGGCCTTGTCTTTGCTGGTGCCGACTGCGCCGAACACTTCGCAAAACAATAGTTTTACTGCAGTGGTGTTGGCTATCGCGAGTTCAACGCGTCCTTCGCGCGCGCGTTCGTACAGCCGGCAGCCAATGGCGTGAGCCGCTTTTTTCAAGCGCTCTATTATTTCACGTGTTTCGGCGCCGTCTTTCTGGGTTATTTGCAGCTTGTGCGTGTCCATCGAGCCTTCGGCGAGGTAAAAGCCGAGGAGGTAACCGAGTTCTCGAGTTAAGGCAACGCGGTTGGGCAGGACGTTGGCGTTGTTGTTGACTGAAATCGTGGCGTTGGCTCGAAGGTCTGCGCCCGCGTATTGCGCAAATTCTTCTGCGGGAATGCCGTCTATCCAGAAGTCAATTCCCTTGGCGGCCAGTTCTTCCGCGAGAAAAATTTCTTTTACGGAAAAAAGATTTTCTTCGGCCAACAGTTTTTTGAGGTCGGCCGTGAAAGTGCAGTCGGTTTCCCTCACTTTGCTTGCTTCTAATAAGTTTCTTTGTCCGTCTTCCCCTATTACCATTGGGTGGTTGTCTGTTACGATCACCGACCGACCGCCTTCGTTTTTCACGAAGTGCATTTGCCGGTTTTTTGCCTTGCGCACTAAGCGCGTGACGCGAGTCCAGCCGTTGCGGTCGAGCACCAATAGGTTTTTCGGGTATTTTGCCCACGCGTCGTCTTTTTCGTTCAAAAGAGTTTCCGGTTCGCCGCACTTTTCGTAAAGTTTTTCGAAGGAGGTTAGGCGCAGTTGTCCGTCTTGCTTTGCAATTACGGTTTCCTTTCCCCAGTAAGTATAGGCGCCGAGCGTGTTCAAATCGTGGAGGTGCACTAACCCGCTGCGGTGAGCCTCGGCTGCGGTCGAGGGATAGATTTTTTCGAGCCAGTAGTTTGCAATGATTTTGGCTGAAACGTAGTTGTTCAACCCCTGCAGCGAGTAACCCATGTTGGCGTTTTCGCTTACCCGCCAATCTGACTTGAGGAGATATTCTTCGACTGTGCCGACGCTTGCCAGCATGGCTGAGAGGTTGCGAATGTCAGCGTGCTGTTTTCTGTAGAGAATGTAGGCTTTGGCGGTCTTGAAGTGGCCGTTTTCAATCAAGACTTTTTCGACGATGTCCTGGATTTCCTCGACAGTCGGGATTTCGTGTGGCTTGAACTGCTTGGACAAAATTGCTTCGACTTGCTTCGCCAGCTCCTCGGCGCGCTCGCGGTCCTTGCCTCCGACTGCCTGCGCGGCCTTGAAAATCGCGTTCGTAATCCTCTCGCGGTCGTACGGAACTACTCTTCCGTCGCGTTTTCGAATGCGCCTGATTTCGTGGTCCGGCGTGACCGCATCCATTTTGAGGACGTGGACTTCCGTCTCGAGGTCCCGCATGTCGGCCGGCGGGTGGTAGGCCAGCGCATAGCGGAGGAAAGCGATTTTGTCGAGTTTCTTGAGCCGCACCATCACCTTTTCTCCGATTTCCGTGCTTGGAATCTCGGCCTTTCCCTCAGCCGCGAGTTCGGACTCGACTTCCTCCACTATTTTCTCAATGGCCTCGGCCTCCAGCCTTTTTTCACAGGCTTTGGCAATGGCTCCCTTTAGCCGGTCGACGCTGAACGACGTTTTCTTGCCGTCCCTTCCCAAGACAGTCAAGTCGATTTCAAACCGCTCGTAAGTAGTAAAACGGCGTTTGCAGGCCCCGCACTCGCGCCGCCTGCGCTTGGAGCTTGCCTCGTCGGCGCGGCTGTCCAAAACCTTGGTTTCTTCACTGCCGCAATAAGGACACTTCAACCTAACCAACCCCCCTTCAACACAACAGCTAGTATTCTTTTTGCCCCGAAACCACTGTATTTGGGTTCGGGACTTGTGATAAAAGCCGGCTTATTTAAATACTTTTCATCCGTCAATTGACGAAAACGCGGTTTTTTCGTAGGCTGGAATTATCTGTATAGTTATCGTTTTAAACCCGGGGGGGCAAAGTAGTTTTCCATGAAATTTTCCCGCCGCGAGTTTTTCAAGAAAGCCGGCGCGGCTACTGCGCTCGCTGGAATTGCCGCCTGCGCAAGAAAACTGGCTGAACCAATTGAAATTCCTGTCGGCAACAAGAAGCTGAAAATAGTTTTCCAATTCGGCAAGCACGAAACTGCAGTTGACGCTAGGCAGTTGGAACCCGTTCTGCGCGACTTCAAGCCGCACGTGGTGAGCGTAGAGTGGTGGGGCGTTGACAAAGACGCTGAATCGTTTGAAAAACGAATTTATTCACCTCTCTTTAACCCGGACGAAGAGTTTGCCGTTTCTGACTTCAGCAGGGAACAACATCGTCTCCTGAAACAATACCGTCCAAGAATTTTCGTTCTTGAACGCATGGTGAAAGAGGCGATTGACAACTACGTAAACTGGACCGCTGAAGGAACCATCCACGCATATGCTGCAATAGGCGCAATGAGCATGGGGGACGCACAGGGAGTGATTGACGAGTACCGCCAGTACTTGATGGCTGAAACGAAGAGCAATGCGTTGAGGGAAGCGCAAATAAAATCCGCGTTGTCCGACTTGCACGATTCCCTAACCCTGCGTTATCCTGAGCTAGCAAGGGAAAAAGAGATTCGAATAGCCGTTCAGTACGGAAGCGCGCACACTCCAATTTACGAGCACGCTCGCAGAGTCGGCTTCGGAAGCGTAGGCCGTAAAATGCTCACTCCCGCTTATTACCCGGCTACAAGTGCTTTTGTGAGACGCGCGACATTCGGCAAGCCACAGGACTATTCCGATGCTGAAGTGGCTAGAACCTTTACTGCAGACATGTTGTTGCAGTACGCAAAACAATTAGGAACAAACGACAACAACAGCGCCGCCTTCGGCAACCTGTTTGCCAAAAAAATTGGGTTCGACAAGTTTCACCGCATTTTCGCCAGCGTTGCGGCGGAACCATGGCAGGAAAAGGGCTTTTTTGACCCCCGAATCTGGCAGGCTGCTTTCGCAAAACACGGAGTAAAACTACCTGCCTCGAAAGAGGAAGTTCACGCCTTCTTGGAGAAGAGAATAGGCCGAAGACGTCTTGCGCCGGACTAGTCTTTGAGGGCTTCCCACAGGATTTCTTCGCGGGGGTTGACGCTGATTCCCTGGTCGTTTATCAGAATAGGGTGGACGCGCGTGTCGTGGGCCGTTCCCCTCATTTTCCTGACTATCATGTAGCGGTGGGGCGGCATGAAGTTGAGGGAAACCACTCCGTCGGTCAGGAACTCTTCGACTCCAAAGCGGCTGATGTCCCTCTTTCCGCCGGCGGTTTCGGCAGTTAGGATTGTCGTGCAGTTGAGCTTGCGCAGTTCCTCAATCAAGACGTACATGGCGTACCTTATTTTCGCGACGTCCTCGAGCCAGAAGGAAAAGGCGGTGATGCTGTCTATGACCAAGCGCTTTGCGCCAACGTCCTTCGCTTTTTCGACGATGCGCTTGATCTGGTTCTCGGTGTCGGCCTTCATGTCAGCGGTCGGCTCGAACTTGTATATCTTCAACAAATTCGCCCGTTCAAGCGGGAGCAGTTCCCACTTGAAGCGCTGCATGTTCCACCAAATGTTGTGCGGGCCTTCCTCGAGAGTGACGTAGACGCTGGGCTCGCTGTACTGCTTGGCGCCGACATAGAGGTATTGGAGGCACAAAATGCTTTTGCCGCACCCCGGCCCGCCTCCCAACAGAATGCTGGAGCCTTCGGGAAAACCGCCTTCAAGCAGCTCGTCCATGCCGGGAATGCCGGTCTTGACTCGAATCAAAAGACTTCAACCAGCCGTAATAACCGCCGCCCTCTTTAAAGGGCTTTTGGGCGTTTACTTTGTTTACCTGAAAGCTTTTTTATAGGCGGCGCGTATATTCACTCGGCCCACCCAAAAGAGGAAGAAAGACAATGGACTTGGTTTCGCTCGTCGTCCAGCCCACTTGGAAGGAGTTCTTGATAGAGCTAGTCAACAGCAACCAAATGAATCCGTGGGAAGTCGACTTGATCGACGTGGCAGACAAGTACTTGCAGCGCGTGCGCGCGCTTCAGTCAATGGACTTGAGGATTCCGGCGAACGTCATCCTCGCCTCCGCGCTGTTGCTGCGCTTCAAGGCCGACGCCCTGCAGTTGGAAGAGGAAGAGCCCGAGCCGGAGGCAGTCGAGGAACCGACTTACATCCAGGAAGAGATTCCGGAACTTGTTTTGCGCGCCAACCAGCCCCGCCGGAGGAAACTGACTCTCGAGGAACTCATTCAAGCAGTTGACGACGTCATGCGCGAGCAGGCCAAGCCCCTGCTTCCGGCTGCTGCGCCCAAGGTTCTCGCAATAGAGCTCCAGAAGGAGGACATGACCGAATTGATGAAGCGAGTCTATGCAAGGGCGCTGGAAATCAAGGACGGCGAAAACGTGTTGCTTTTCTCGGAACTAATAAAGCCGTACTTCACGGGCGAGCCTTGCCCCGGCCCCGGCAATTGCCACGAGCACGGCTTCTGGTGCTACGGAGTCGACAACGTCGTTCGCCACCTCCTGCCTGTCTTGCACCTGGTGCAGGAAAACAAGGTGCTCGCGTGGCAGGACAAGCTGTTCGGCGAAATCTTTTTGCGCGTAATGGACGAAAAAGCGCTTGAAGAACTCGAGCGCAGGGCAAAAGAGGCCGCCGAAAAGGAAGAAAAAGAGGAAACCGAGCTTCAAGCAAAGATTCTCGCGCGCAGGCAGCGCATGCAGTCCCGGCAGGAAACGCAGGCGGCTTAACGGCCTGCATTCTCTTTCCAGTGCTTGATCAGCGCGTCGGTAAACCAGTCCGCCAGCTTTTGCTTGAGCAAGGACGTCCTGAAACCGCGGTTTTCTTCGTTTTCGTTTCGCAGTACTTCCGCAAGCATTTTCCTCAGCGCCGGAAGAGGGACTTTTATTACTTTGCCGTGCATGAGCGGCAGCCTTTCCTTCAGTTGTTCGACGCTGGCAGGGCCTTCTCGTTTAAGCCGCTCCGGCACTTTCGCAATCTGTCGCCACTGCGCGTCTGAAAAAAGGTGAAAGTCCTTGCAAGCGAGGGTTTTAGGAAACTGTATTGGTTGAATTTCGTTTCTTCCTATTCTTACTGCAAGCACGCCCGGCGCGTCCCTTTCCGTCAATTCACTGGGCTTTTTTTCGGCCACGAAGCTGGGGAAAGTGTGTCCGACCACTGATCCAACGTGACGCCGCACAATTTCCCTGAATTCTCGGGGTTCGGAAGGCACGTCAGGATGGAGGGCAAAGCAATTGCCGGTGAACTCTTCTCCGCGCAAGTAGTTTTCCAGCGCGGGGCGGGACGTAAAGTGGAACGCGAACAAGTGGCCGTTGCGGTCGCCTGCCTTTATTGTCTCTATTTCCCTGCGGGTGAGCAAAGCAAATCACTTTCCAGTCCGGGCTTGCGTTTTCCAATGCCTTATCAACGCGTCGGAAAACCATTCGGTAATGCCGTTGTGAAGTGCCAGGTCCCTGCCGTAGCCCGGCGGAAGCTGC
>JBFMEM010000032.1:0-9899 GCA_040753335.1 Microcaldota archaeon | reverse complement strand
CACGTGCTCAAGGAATTGAGCGACTCTTCCGACCGCGTCTGCGTAGCAATAGCCAACTGCTGGCAGAACAATTCAAGGCAGGCAATTCTCTCCCGCCTCGGCGAAGCCGTTGGAATGCCTTTGCCGCGCAGGGGGGTCGCAACCGACGAAGTCGTAAAGCGGGTCGCTGAAATGCTTAAAACCGACAAGAAAACGGCGATAGTGCTGCTCGACGAGTTCGACGCCCTTTTTCCAAGAGGCGAGGAAAAGGTTTTGTATGACTTGAGCCGCGCAAACGAACAACACGGGGTAAGCATAGGCGTAATCGCCGTAACCAACGACCCCGGGCTGCTTGCGAGAGCCGACGGCAGAATCCGCAGCTCCTTTGGGGGAAGGCAGCTCGAGTTCAAGCAGTACTCCCCGCTTGAATTGAAAGACATTCTGCGCGAGCGGGCCAAAAAAGCCCTTGCGCCGGGCGCGTACGCCGACGAGGCCCTCGCGTTGTGCGCGGCGCACGGAGCAAAAGCAGGCGGCGACGCAAGAGTCGCGATAGAAAGCCTGTTAGCAGCGGCAAGAATAGCGGAAAGACGAAACGCGCAAAAGCTCGAGGAAAGCGACGCCGCCGTTGCAGTAAAGCAAAGCACAGTTTCCAGACCGTCGTCGGCGGCGTTCGAACCTGTTTTCAGGACAGCCGCGCAGCTGCACAAGGCTCGCGAAAACCTGTCCGAAGCAGAGAAACACGCTATGGAAATACTTGAAAAACCGGAAAATTTGGGGGGAATCACTTCCGGCGAGTTGTACGCGGAACTCGAAGGCATTGGAGTCAAGGAAAGAACCGCACGCAATTACGTGGACTCGCTCGAAAAAAAGGGACTCGTTAAAACAGAGTGGATTCAAGGCGCGCCCGGAGCGCCGGGCGCGGGAAGGACGAGGCGAGTCCGCCTCGCTTGAAAAGAGTTGTTGTCGATGAATGAAGTGGAATACAGAGGCGTTTTCGTGCGCGTGCGCCGGGGGGACTTGACGAAAACACGTGCGGACGCCTTGGTTAATCCCGCGAACTCGCTCGGAGTAATGGGCGGAGGAGTTGCAGCAGCGTTGAAGGCAGCTGGGGGAGAACGCGTTGAAAAAGACGCAATGGCGTGCGCTCCGATCGCGGTTGGAAACGCGGTAGGCGTTTCCGCGGGAGCGCTTCCTGCCCGCTACGTGATCCATGCCCCTACGATGGTAAGGCCCGCGGAGAGGATTCACGCCAAAGCAGTGGACATGGCGACTCACGCGGCTTTGCGCGAAGCAACGCGCCTGAACTGCCAAAGCATTGCCTTTCCCGGAATGGGAACCGGCGTCGGCGGAGTGAAGGCGGTCGACGCCGCGCACGCGATGGTTGGCGCAATAAAGTTTTTTCTCGGAAAGGAAAAAACGAGTTTGAAAGAAATTCTGCTCATCGGCTTCGACGAAGAACTCGAGCGGGCGTTCGACCAAGCAATCGGCTCGCTTTCCAAGTAGTCAGCGCGAACGGAATTTTCCTACTTCTCTGGCGGCTGCAAAACGCCGCAGATAATCCGCTTCTTCAGCGAGTCCCTTGCCTTCGAAGTAATCCGCTATTTCGAGCAGTTTGGCGGAAGAAAAATTTTTCAGAGTCGTCCTCTCCCTGCCTTCTCTGAACCAGTCCGAAACGTTTGTAGGCCGGCCAACCAACCGCCCTACTTCCCTCGCAGACAATTCTGGCTGCCGAGCGCGAAGCAAACGGGCCCTTAGTTCGACCAATATCATTTCTTCCCTGCGCGGGGAAAGCGGAGGCTTGCCAACTTCAACGCTTCCAAGCAGCGCTTCGCGCAAGCTGGGATGCAGGACGCCTGAGCTCAGCGTCTCGACCACCCACGCAGTCGCCTTTGGAGTCAGGGCGTAAGTTCTGCGCTTGGGGTCGGAAGGGACTATCAAGCCTGCGCGTTGAAGGGTGTCAAAGGCTTCCATTATGCTGGAATACGAACCGAGAGGCGCGCGGGCTTGCACGCGCATCAATTTCTTCGGCCGACTGAATGATATGCGTTGGGCTTCACCCATTTCGTGAATCTTTAACAGTATTTTGTAAGGCGTGTTCCAAGTTGGTTGCGGCAGAGGGTTTCTGGCATGCGTCCAAACAACGGACTGCGTAGAAGAATCCATTGGAAGCTTGTGCACCGCCCCGCACAAGTCAAGCAAGGCGGTTACGGCCGCAACGTGGCTTCTGCCAAACCTGTGCAAGTCAGCAAGCGCTTTGCCCGACACTGCTTTTCCTTCCGCGAGAGAAGAAAATATTTTTGCCAGCGCGTTGTCTTTCAACGCCAGCACCGGCGTAATGCCCGCGCCAGAAAACGGCGGAGGCGTCTTTCTGGCCATTCTGTCTAAGGCATTGTAGTAAGGCCGCAGTTTTTCCGAAGAAATTCCGTGCACGAGCATGGCCGCGGCAGCGAGTTCGGTCACGTGAACACTGCGGTCGCCGTAGCGCGTCATGGCCGTCAGTATTTCGCGCTGGAGCTTCAGCTGCTCGAGTTTTGCGGCTGCTTGCTTGCCTTTTTTCTCGCGCGTGGCTTCCTCTTCCTCGCCAACGCGCTTCAAGTGCTCTTCTAGAATCTCCTTGTTTCTCTCGCTTTTCTTGGCCTCGAGTTCCGGCGACTGGCTCAACACAAGGCGGCCGTAGCGAGTGCGGTTCTCCAACACCATTCCAAGCGCTTCCCTGAACGAAGAAACCTTTCCAATCCTTTCCCACATTTCTTCAGGCAGCGGAATCACCTCGCAGAGACTATTTTCAGCACGTCGCTGTCCTTCAGCACGTAGTCGCGGCTTACTTTCATGTTGGTTCTGCAGTCTATTGCGTGCAGGAATCCTTTCGCCAAGTCGGAATGAATTTTTTCCGCCAAGTCAAGCGCCTTGCTTCCTTTCGGCATGAGCAAAGCGTCGGGAAGCACGTCGCCGAAGTGGTTGGCCCACTTTTTCTCGTCCTCGACCGGATAGACGACTATTCCGCGCAGCAAGTCGAAGACAATAGTGTTCAACAGTTCCTGCACGCCGGTTGCGCCGTATTTGTCTAGCGTCTTTTGCTTTATTTGCTGCAGCGCCGAGACGACGCGCGGGTCGAGGTTGGGCGTGGTTACTTCAAAGGACTCGCGGCCGCCTTCCCTCCCTATTTTGACCCATCCTTTTGCTGCGGCGCGCTTGAGCGAAAGCTCCGCATCCGAAGAAACGGGGATTACCGGGTAAGGAAACTCGGCCTTCATTTTCTCGATGTTTTCAGATGCGCCAGGCAAGTCGGCTTTGTTCGCGGCGATTACCAACGGCTTGGTTTTCTTGCGCAACGCGCTCGCAATCAGAAGAAAGTCGGCGCCCCCCAGTTTCTGGAAGTCGTCCGAAAGCGAGAGTTCGCGCGCGGCGTGCTTGAACTCCTCTTCGGAAACCCTTATTCCGACGAGAAACTGCTTGAACTGATCCGGCTTACCCCTGCATTTCTGTGCATTGCGCTGCAGCACCCCCGCAAGCCAGTAATCGACTTCCTGTTCCAAAAATTCAACGTCGCGGCAGGGGTCGTGCGAGCCCTGTTCGACGGGGCGCCCTTCGTCGTCCGTTCCCCCAGAAGCGTCGGCAACGCAAATCAACGCATCCGCTTGGCTTAAGTCGCTCAAAAACTGGTTGCCTTTTCCCTTGCCCTCGTGCGCGCCCGGAACCAGTCCAGCTACGTCGATGACGTTGACTGGAACAAAACGGGTTCCGTCAACGCACTTGCTGTTGCGGGGAGCGCACTGTCTTCCCAATTCAGCGTGTGGACACGGTTTTGCGACGAACGCCACTCCCTTGTTAGGGTCTATTGTCGTGAAGGGGTAGTTCGCCACTTCCGCGTTGCCTTCGGTCAAGGCGTTGAACAGAGTCGATTTTCCCTTGTTGGCCAGTCCGACCAGTCCGATGAGCATGAGAATCCGCCGAAGGAAGTTATGCCACCAACCTCATTTTAAGCCTCGCCTACAAAACGTTTTGGATTCACTTTGAAGAAAGACAGTCTGCCGTGGTGCGCAAAGCACGCGCCTTCCTCGACGGACGAAGTGGCGGGAAACGATTCGGCCAAGGACTTTGTTAAAAAGTGGGCGCTTGACTTCCAGCGCGGCAAGCACTCCAAGCCCGTTCTCTTGCACGGGCCGCCGGGAGTCGGCAAAACCGCCTTGGCCCACGCGCTTGCAAAGGAGATGCAGTGGGACGTCGTCGAAACCAACGCGTCGGACTTGCGCAACCAGGAACACATTCAGAAACTGATTGGACTGGGTTCCTGCTCGCGGGGGCTGTTCGGCGAGCAGAGGCTGCTGCTGATAGACGAAGTGGACGGCGCGTTCGACCGCGGGCAAGTGCCCGAGTTGATTAGGGTAGTGAAGGAAGCGCAGCAGCCCATCCTGCTCACGGCGAATAATTACTGGAACCAGAAGCTCGCGCCCCTTCGCGCCCTGTGCATCGGCGTCGAAATGAGGGGAGTCAACGCCTCGAGCGTGCGCGCGGTCTTGGAAAAAATTGCTTCAAAAGAAGGCGGAAAGTGCGCCGCGGCCCAGGAAATAGCTAAAAACGCCGGCGGAGACTTGCGCGGCGCCATCAACGACTTGCAGGCCAACTGCGCGGCAGGAGGCGAGGAAGCGGTCGCCGCAGCGCGCGACCGCGAGGAAAGCGTGTTCGACGCGGTCAAAACCGTTTTCAAGACCGCGTCCTACTCCGAAGCCGCGAGGGCGGGAGACAACCTGGAAATAGACTTGGACTTGTTCATCAAATGGCTTTCCGAAAACGTTCCCGCGGAATACGAGCAGCCCGCCGAAGTGGCCGAGGCGTTCGGCTGGCTTTCGAGGGGAAGCGTGTTCAACGGCAGAATCTTCAAGCGCCAGGACTACGGCCTGCTTAAGTACGTGCGCGCCCTCTCGCTGGCGGGCGTAGCATCAAGCAAGGCGCAGCCGTACCGCAAGTTCGTCAAATACGCTTTTCCATCGTCGATAAAGTCGTTGAGCACAAGCCGCGCAACACGCGGCCTGCTGCAGAGCGCCTGCAAGAAAGTGGGCGCAAAGCTGCACGTGTCGGCGCGCGAGGCGCGAGAGGACTGCCTGCCCTTCCTTGTTTCGGGCAAGGGAGCGGCCGCTTACTTCGAGCTAAGCCAAGAGGAAGCCGAACTGCTTCACGAAGTCTATGAAAAGAAGGCGGGCGCTGAACTAGCTTGACTTTGACTTCACCAGCTTGACCGCAACGAATGCAATCAAGCCAAGCACGAGGAGAACCGGCACTATTGCGTAAACGCTTTGCGAAAGGCCTGCGAAAAACTCGTTCACCTCGTCGCTCAAAGACCGCTCCCGCTCGAACACGACGCGCCACGCGCCAATCACGGGGCCGGTCCAAGAGAAAGTGTTTCCCGCCCTAGCATCCGGAATGGGCGCTATTTCAACTACAGTCGCGTCCGCTGGCAGAACCATTTCAAGCCTCATACCGCTTCCGAGGACGGGTTCGCGGTTGCGCGACACGTCGAAGGACAGGTAAGAACTGTCAAGCGAGTAGCGCGTGACCCTGCTTGAAGTCTCTTCTTTTACGAAAATCTGGGAGTCGACGTCGTACTCGAGCACCACCGAACCCGCCGAAAAGCTGACGGCGTACTCGCGGCGGGCACTGATTTTCACGCTCTCGGACTGCACGAGCGAGCCGCCGAAGTGGTAGCGGATGTTCTTGCTGAACTTCCTCCACTCCAGAACCGAGTTCTCGCCGGAGTTCATGAACGACTCAAACTCTGTTCGCTCGGCGTCGGTGTCAAACAGGAAAACCGTTTTTTCCACCACGTGCATTCCGCCGTCTTCCTTGACGCCCGCGTTGACGGAAAACGAGTAGTCGGAGTAAGCGCCTACGCTGGCGGCAAGAAATGCGAGGACCGCAAACACGACGACAACGCGCTTCATTTGCTCACAACGTTATTAACCTGACATTGGTTTAAAACGGTTGCAGGAGAGGCAGTTGAAGGGAGTCATCAGCTTCGTTTTAGTGCTGCTTCTAGTCGCGCCCCTTTCAACGATGCACGCGCTGGCCGACTCCGCTTCCGCGCAGACTGCGCTCGCCGCGCGCAAAGCCGTTTCGCTTGAAAAAAGGTACTACTTGGAAATCGCGTTGAAGGAGTCACTGCACCAGGTGCTCGCAAGCGCACAAGGCGCGGACAGGCGGCAGGTGGTCGCCGACGCGGCGCGCAAGCTGCAGGAGTGGGAAAAGCACGCGGAAAAAGCGTTCGCGGAAGAAGGCGCCGCCGTCGACGCTTGGTTCGGCGCAGTCGGCGAAGACGAGCTACAACGCCTCCGCGAGCAAATGCTTGCAGACAAAAGACTCGCAAAGCCAAGCGCCGCGCACGACTTTTCGCAGTATGGCGTCGGGTGGAAGGGCGAGCTCCTGTTGTTGAGCGAAGCGTTTTTGGACGCCGCGCCTTCGGGAGGAGCGGTGATTTCACGCAACGGCCTGGCCTTTGTCCCGGAAGCAGGCGCACTGCACGGAGAACTGTTTTGCTTCGGCGCGAGCATACTGTTTCCCCGCGAAGGACTCGCGGCCATAGCGATTGCGCCGGAGGGATTTGGTTGAAGGCTCAGGCTTCGCTTGAGCTGATGGTGGCAATGGCGGCTTACTTCGCGTTGCTCGCGAGTTTTTTCGCGTTCGAAAACAGCGTGGGAAGCCGCGTGCTCGACTTGGCGCTCGAGGCCAAGGCGCGTAACGGCGCTGAAAACGCGTGCCTGCAGCTCGACTTTCTCGCGCTCGACGGAAAACGGACCGCGATCGCACTCGAGGCGGGCAGTTATTCTGCAGCGGGCTCGAACGACCTCTTCGCCGAATTCACTGCAGCCAACGGCAGCACGCGGCAAACCAAGGCAACCTGCGCAACGGAAGTTTCCGGAACCAAGAAATTGTTCGTGTCGCACGGCGAGCGTGAGCCTGCTTGAAAGGAATTTTCTCGACGGACGTTTCAATCGCGTTTTTTCTCTCGGTGCTGACGCTGGCGACGTGCCTCGCCGCCTTCTGGCTCTCCGCAGCCAATTACTCTTCCTCGCTGAAGGCGGCGCTCGGCGAGAAAACGGCGTTGGAAGCGGCGGACTTCGTGCTGAAAACCTGTTTTCCGGAAGGCGCGGCCAAGTGCAGCGACTCGCTTGCCTATTCCCACGTGTTGGACGAGCGGGCGGCCGGAGTCGTTTTTGAGCCGCGTTCGGCGACGGGGAGCAACGTTTCGGCGAAAATTGTTGCACTGCAGGCGCCGCGAGGCGGCGGCTTGTGCGTCCGCAGGCCCGCCCTTCTTGGTGGCGGGGAAGTTTTTGTCGAAGCATGCGCGGGGGAAGTGCGTTGAAGGCGATCGTCTTCTCTGTTGAAGCAATTCTTTCACTCGCAATCGCCGCGAGCCTCCTGGGCTTCGCGGCCCTGCACAACGCAGAGCCTTCCTACGCTCGGTTGTACGAGTACGGGGTCGCGCAAGACCTGCTCGAGATAAGCGTCAAGTCCGAACAGAATTCGAATGCAGTTGTAGAGTGGGCGGCGGGAAGCGCTTCGGCCAAGGCGTTTCTCGAAAGCAAGTATTCCGCGATACTGAGCGGCTTGGGTGACTACTGCCTTGAAATGCAGGCGGAGAAAAAAACGCTTGAAGTCAACTGCGAAAAGCGCGGAGGCCAAGGCGTTTCGGCAAAGAGGCTGTTCTTCGACGGCGAAAGTTTTTTTGAGGTAAAGGCAAGCGTTTACTTCAAAGACTGACGCGCGAATTCAAGCCTCACACCCCCCGGCGTGGAAGCCGCCGAGGCAGCGTACTTTCCCTTAAGCAGCGGAGACGAGCCGACGCTGACCGCGTAATCCGTGTGCGCGGAAAAGGTCTTCGAGCGGTTGCCTTGCACAAAGCGCATTGAAAGAGACGCAGTTGACTCGTTGTAGTAGAAAAACGTTTTTTCAGCGGCAAGCGTGACTTCGCGGGAGGACGTCGAAGCATAGCCGAATACCGCCGCCTGCGAGGAGGCTTCGACTACCCTGTGGAATGCGCTTTCCTGCGTCCTGGCGACGACGGAGTAGTGAGCCAAGTCGCGGACGGAGTTGACGAGGGGCGCGAAGGCGGCGAGGAAAGCGAACAAGGCGGCTAAAACTATCAAGTACTCGAGGCTTGCTTGGCTACGTCTTGGCATTCTTCAACTCGCCTATTTCCTCAAGAAGCTCGCGCATTCCGCCGAAGTCCAAGAGAGTGTTGAAACAGCCTTCGTTAGCCAACACTATTCCAATGGCGGGAAGGCCGATTTTTTCGCAGGCAGCGAGGCCGTCCTCTATTTCGTGCACGCAGCCAACGCCAATCACTGCATCAGGCTTTTCGCGCTTTATTATCCTGAAAAGCATCGTACTGCCGGGCACAGTGTAAACAGGGCTCTTCAGCATGCGCTCCAACTGGCCCACCTGGCACTTGGGCTCGCATTGGCGGCAGTGAAAGCCGTTTTCGTCAAAAGTGGCGGCGCACCTTCCTGCCTTGAGGCGGTCGGCGTTGCGCAGGCAGTTGGGAAGAAAGACAAGGCGCTTTTTCGCGGCGGCAACCTCTTTCTTGTTTTTCTCGTTCTTGGCGTGAATGATTACAAGGGTGGCGTCGCGCTCGTTGACGCCGAACAAGTCCATTACCTTGAACTTGATGTCCCTCGTGCTCAAGTCGAACGTGACCACTTGCCTGATGATGCTCTTGAGTATGCTCAACCGCAAAACCCGTTTCCCGGTTTAGTGAATGTCGGCTATTTCGTCGAAAGCCTGCTCGGTTTCGTTGCCGAGGACCTTCCTGCCAGTCTGCGCCGTCTTCTGCAGCTGCGTAATCAGAACCACTGCAACTGCGATCAATGCGGCGATGACGATTATCAGCTCTGCGCTCACTTGCGCGCGCTCGTCCAAAGCCATTTCCAGCTCAGCCCCCAACTAGGTTCAACAATAGACTTGGGCTGAACACCAATAAAAACAAGATGCCCGCAGTAGCCGCCCACGCCAGCGGATTCCAGCGCAGTATTTTCTCGCCGTCCAACGGAAACAATGGAAGCATGTTGAACAAGCCCAGCCACGCGTTTATGTAAAAGCCGCTTGCGGCAAGCGAGGAAGCGAATTTTCCGGCAGCCGTTTCGACGCTCCAAATCCCCTGCGCCACTACGAGCAAGGCGAAGAAAACGAGGGCAAGCGCGAGGTTCACGAGCGGCCCCGCGAGCGAAATCTTTCCGTTCTGCTCGACGCTCAAATGCCTCCCGAAAATATACACCGCCCCCGGCGCGGCGAAAACAATGCCGAACACCGAGGTCATGAGCGCGAGCGCCAGCCCCGTGGTCCACGCCTTGAAAGCGGCGAAGGCACCGTAGTGCCTCGCGACCGCGCGGTGCGCCAGCTCGTGGAAAACGAAGCCCGTTCCAACGGACACCAGCGCGATGAAAAACAGTAAAGGCAGTTCGGACACCCGCTGCGTTCGCGCCCAGTTCGCCATCGTAAACGCCAGAGTAATTACTAGGACGGCGATCAGGATTTCCTTGAGTTCCCCTCTGTCCATAAAATCACGCTTCCGCTTCAGTCAGTTCGAGCGACGCCGGAGAAAGGGTTCCCGCGTAACCCCTTATTATTCCCTCTCCCCTACGGCCGTCAGGCAGCCTGACTTTTATCTTGCGTCCCTTGAACCCGTTTTCCAAAGCAGTTGCGAAAACGGTTTCCGTGAAAGCAAAAACCGTTCCGGCGGGGTGCTGGCGCCTGCGCGCCATTGAAGTCGCCAGCGCGTCACCCTTGCGCACGCCCCGCAGGTAGGGATAGGCAAGGCCTGACGCAATTGAAAAACCGAGTACCGCCGCAAACAGCTTCCAAGGACTGTCTATCAACGCGCCTTCAACGCCCTGGAAGGAAAAGGCGTAGGACAGCGCGGCAGCACA
>JBFMEM010000031.1:0-9937 GCA_040753335.1 Microcaldota archaeon | reverse complement strand
AATGGTTTCTATTTTCTGAATAGGTTTTCAAAGCCATTCGGATCAGGGGTGATAGAGTGGAGTTCGAGAAACTCGGCGAAGCCACTTGGGGCCTGCCGAAGGAAGGCAAGATGCGCGTTCCCGTTCGCATCTACGCCAAAGAGTCGATGCTGGCGAAAATGAGTGAGGACCGCACGCTGCAGCAAGCGCGCAACGTCGCAACCCTTCCCGGAATAGTCGACGCGTCGCTAGTAATGCCCGACGGTCACGAGGGATACGGTTTTCCCATTGGAGGCGTCGCCGCGTTCGGCATGGAAGACGGAATAATCTCCCCAGGCGGTGTTGGTTATACTGCTGCGTTCGATTGAAGGCAGTGGGACTGAGATATCAACTGTGGAGTCAGGTGCCTTACAACAAGCTTAACCGAGAAAGATATCAGGCCTAAGCTGCGCGAGCTCATCAACGGCTTGTATGCCAACATTCCCTGCGGAGTCGGCGAAAAAGGCAAAATGCGTTTGTCTCCAGCGCAGCTTGACGAGGCGACTACTTACGGCGCCAAGTGGGCGGTCGAGCGGGGGCTCGGCACTGAAAACGACTTGCACCACATCGAGGAAGAAGGCGGTTTCATCAAGGGAGCCGATCCTAGCAAGGCCAGCGAGACGGCGCACAAGAGGGGAGGCCCGCAGTTCGGCACGCTGGGCAGCGGCAACCACTTTCTGGAAATCCAGAGAGTAGACAAAATCCTCGACCCGGCCACGGCCAAGGCGTTCGGAATAACTGGCGAAGGCCAGATTACTGTAATGATTCACTCCGGAAGCCGTGGGTACGGCCACCAAGTGTGCGACGACTTCATTCGCGTAATGCTCGAGGCGGCAAGAAAGTACGGAATCGAGTTGGCCGACCACGAGCTGTGCTGCGCCCCGCTTTCAAGCAAGGAAGCCGAAAACTATTTCGGCGCAATGAACTCCGCAGTCAACTACGCGTTCTGCAACCGCCAGGTGATGACGCACTGGGTGCGCGAAACCTTTCAGCAAGTCCTCGGCAAGCCGTGGGAAAGCTTTGGACTGGAGCTGGTTTACGACGTGTGCCACAACATTGCTAAAATCGAGGAACACGAAGTCGAAGGTAGGAAAAAGAAAGTCTGCGTGCACAGAAAAGGCGCGACGCGCGCCTTTCCGAAAGGCAGGCCAGAAATTCCCTCTGTTTACCGCTCGATTGGCCAGCCCGTAATAATTCCGGGTACAATGCAAACCGCTTCGTATCTCTTAGTTGGGCTCGAGAGCGGAAAGCAGGCCTGGCTTACCACCTGCCACGGCTCGGGGAGGGTGATGTCGCGGCACGAGGCGCTGCGCAATTACCGGGGAACGGAGTTGTGGAAGCAGATGGAGGCCGCCGGAATGGCCGTCAAGGCCCCGACGCCCCAGTCGCTTGCCGAAGAGGCAGGAGGGGCTTACAAGAACGTGGACGACGTCGTCGAATCAGTTGAAATGGCGGGTTTGAGCAAAATAGTTGCGCGAATGGTTCCCCTCGGCGTCATAAAAGGCTGACACATCAGCTAGGCGGGCAAGCGCGTTTTCAGCCACTGCCTGTGCTCAAGTACGGGTTTCTACCAGAAATCGTTTGTCATCCAATGGAAGGAGGTTGACGATTTTTCCCTTGATTATGTGCATGTGACGCGCCAAGTCTTCCGGCAGGTTTATTACCAGCGAACGGCCAGAGACAGTCACTTTGCGTTTAAAGCCAAACAAGTGTGCTTTAATTGTTTCCGTACGCGCCTCCATCTCCTCTACTTGTTCGGGCGTGAAAACAAATTGCTTGCACCGCGGACACTCTAGGGCGCGCACGCTCTGCAAAGGAATGCCCTCCAAGTACTCGTACGAGTCCAGCACTACCTCCTCTGCTGGCTGCCGGCACTTTTTGCAGATAACTTTTCGTGCTTTTTTCATCGTTTTCTCCTCCAATAAACGGTTACAACTTCCTCTTCGTCTGTTTTATTCCGAAACCAGACTACTACCAGATCTCGGTCGCCAAAACCCATTGCAGTATATTTTTTGGTTCCAAAACGGCCATTTACTTCCTCGAATACGACGCTGCCGCTTTTCAATGCCTCCGAAACTTCAGCTTCGCCGATGCCGCGCTTGCGCATTTGCTCACGTGCATGACGAGGGACGATCATTTTTTAGCACTTGTAAGATAAGTGTTTTTATAATTAAAGCTTTTCGATCGGCAAGCGCGGCGGAGGAAGTGCGTTTTCGGCGAGGGCGACGCAAATGCGCGCGCGTAATGGCCGCTACCGGCATGATAAAGGGCTGAGCGCTATTCGCGCCGCATTTCAGCCAGCACCCGAAGGAGAGTCTGGCGCTGGGACTCGTAGATTTTTCCGCGGTAGTTCATGGTGTCCCAGATGTCTCGCAGTAGGGAAGCGTGGTCAGGCCTCAGGAGGGGAGGCGTCGAGGCGTGGGCGAACTGCTTGTACAAGCCTATGATGCCGCGCTCTGCTTCCTTGAACGTCGGGTGAGTCTGTTCGTAAAAGACTTCCCCGCGTGAAACGCGGCCCACGAAAGCACGCGGCATTTTCCTGCCCAGCGAACGCAGTATGTCGCGCACCCTGCACCGGTCTTTCTCAGAGAGCCTGCCCTCCGACGCCATGTCGTCGTAAACGCGCGTCAAAACCGATTCAGTCCTCGGGTTGAGCAGCGGCCTGTCTTCGCGGAGGGCGTGTAGGTGCGAATACGCTTCCACGAAGCGCGGGTGCCACCGCGCGTAGGAAGGGTAGGGCCTTGTGCGTGGCATGAGCTTTTGTTGGCGCAGGAAGTATAATAGCGCTGCGGCTGCAAAAACAAGAACATGACCAACAGACTACTGCCCCCCTTGCTCGCTTGGGAGAGGGACTACCGCCGCCGCGGCACAGTGTGGAGAGGGACGACCAACTTCGCTCCGCTGTCGCTGAAAGGAAGAGTGCTGGAACTGGGTTGCGGCAACGGCAAGACGGCTTCCGCGCTGTCGCTGCGGGAAAGCATTGAATTGCATGCCGTCGACTCGTCGCCGACCGCCGTCAAGCTATGCAGGGAACTGGTCGATAGAATCGACGGAAAGGCAGTCGTCCGCGAAGCAAACGGCCTGAAACTCGGTTACGCGAACGGCTTTTTCGACGCCGTAGTCTGCTTCCATTACTTGGGCCACCTGCCTGTCGCAGAGCGGCTCAAGGCAGTTGAAGAAGCCTGCCGCGTGCTAAAACGCGGCGGAAAACTGTTTTTCAAGGAATTCGGAACCAAAGATTTTCGCTTCGGTAAGGGAAAGCAAGTTGAAGAAAACACTTTCGTCCGCGGCAACGGCATTCTGACGCACTATTTCTCGCAGCAAGAAATACGAGGAATGTTTCCGGCGCTTGAACCCGAGTCGATCGAGCCGGAAGAATGGAAGGTGCTCTTGCGCGGAAAGGAGTACCGGCGAGAGGAAATAAACGCCGTTTTTAGAAAAAACTTGTGACGTTCTCCCACGACTCAAGTCGCGGAGATTCCTGCTTCAACAGCCTGCTATTGCAGTGCTTCCACAGGCTCTTCCCGCTCGTCCAGCGGTGCATTTTCAACAAAAAATACTTTACCCTCCTTTTTAAAGCAGGCCCCCGGTGGCTTGCCGGCGGGTCGCCCGCGGCCGATTCATCCGTTGGCTGAAGCCCAACGGATTTCTCGGCTCCCCCCCCTCAACTGTTTTAAATAACCGCGTTGTTGACTACTCTTCGCTAGACTCACAGCAAAAAATCTATAGCAATTGCAGCAAGGCAGAAAGAGAATGTCCAGAAAGTCAGTCTACGAAGTACTGGAAAAACAACACGTTGCCCTACCGGCGTTGTTCGCGGCGGTTTTTTTGCTAGGCGGCCCCACGCTGGCCCTCTTCACAGCATTCGCCTACGTCGCAGTCTGCTGCTACAAGAAATAGGAGTCAGACGCTATCAACCTCATCACCAGGCGCGCCACCCGAATTTTTACAGGAGTTCGGAAGGCGCTTCAGCGGTTGTTCTCGTCATCATCTGACAATAATTAGGAAAGCCGCGGATTTAAACGCCGTGGCCGCCGGCTTTCGCGGCCTCTACCTCCGAAACAATGAGGTTCACTGCCTCGATGAGCACCTGGTTCTGCTTCCTCAGTTCGGCGACCTGCGCCGAAAGCGAAGCAACTTTCTCTTCGACCGCCGAAGGCCCGCCTGCTTGGATTCTGGAAAGCGCGTCGGCCGCCTTGGCGAAATCGGTTTTCGCCAACGCACTCAATTGCCTCACGATTTCCTCGTCCCTCTTTGCGTTTTCCTTGGCCTGCGTTTCAACAGCGGCCGAAAGCCGTGCTGCGGCGTCAGACATTTTCTTCAAGTCCGCCGCAGGCAGTTCGGAAACGCGCTTGTTCAAGGCGTCTATCGCGTCGCGCAATGCCGCGTCGCCGCCTGCCGGCGCGCTTCCTCCGGCTGGAAGCGAGGCCGCCAGGTGGTCTATTGACTCGGCCAGGCGGTCTATTTTCGCGTTGTTTTCGACGTACTTCCGCTCGAGGGTTTCGGCGAGAAAATAGATGGCGTTCTTGACTTCCTGAAACTTTATGTCAAACTCTCCCGCCAAGTCTTACACCCGTCGCACAAAAGCAGTGCTTTCCCCGTTTTAAACCTTATTAAAGCCACCCTCTAAGCAGTAAACTCGGTAAACTTTGTTTACGCACATGGTTTTGTCAGTGTTCTTCGCAAGTTTTCGGAAGTGCGCGGCTTTAAATTTCCTGAAAGAAAAATAGTTACAAAGGGCCCATAGCTCAGTCTGGATAGAGCATTTGCCTCCTAAGCAAAGGGTCGAGGGTTCGAATGCGCGCAAAGCACTTGCTTTTGCGGCTTTTCGCGCAGGCGCGAAAATCCCTCTGGGCCCGCTTTTACGAAACAAAAGGGGTTTTAAGCAAGAAAGTCATTAAACAAAACAACGAACTCTGTTTTTCCGGTGGTCAGCATGGCAGACGTGCAAAAAATAATTTCTTTACTCGACTCCTTGATTGAAGACACGAGCGTTCCCCGCAACGTCCGCGCCGCGTTGGCGAACGCCAAGCAAAAGCTCCAGACCGCCGAAGACGAGGCAACCGGAATCAGCGGCGCCATCTACGCCCTCGACGAGGTCAGCAACGACATCAACCTGCCAATGCACGCGCGCACCGTAATCTGGAACCTCTTGAGCGAACTCGAGTCAATGAAGCACTGACGAACTCTTTTTATTTCTTGCCGGCCTTTCTTTCTCCAGTTGCCGCAGTCCGCTTTGGACGCGTTGAAAAAAAAGTTCGGTGGGGAAGAAGACAAATGCCTTCAGGCAAGGCAATCGACTGAATCCAGGTTCCCGAGCGCGAGCTCCAAAAAACTTGTTCTGCGGCACGCGGTGAAAACGCGTGCAGGAAAAAGAAGTCCTTGAGGAAGCGGCCAAGCACGACCTAGTCGTAGCCAAGGCGGCGCTGCAAAAACTCGTGCAGTGCGAAAACGCGGCCGAAGTGCTGGCGAAGGCGGTCGAAGGCTGCTCCGGGCCGGTAATCACGCTCGCGCTGGTCGAGGAAATAGAGGAAAGCGCGGAAAGCGCGAGGAAAGCCAGGCAAATAACCGTGGCGCACTCCGCGGAGTACAAGCCCCCGGCGGCCGAAATCGAGCCAAGGCTCCGCGTCCTCGAAGAAAGGGACGTCACCGGCAAGTCCCGATGCACGGGAAGCGTGGAAGACTTCGCCAACTGCTTTCGAGACAGGTTCCGCCGCATTTCCTCCCTCCTCAAGGGAAGAATGAGCCAGAACGGCGTAACGAAAATAAGCGCCGTGAAAAGCCTTGCGAGCGGCCGCCAGAGCCGAGTCATTGGAATGGTTTACGAAAAACGCGAGACCAAGAACGGCCACGTAATAATCGAGTTGGAGGACGAGGAAGACTCGGTTCCCGTGCTCGTCGCAAGGGACTCGCCGATTAAGCCGAAGGCGGCGGAAGTCATTCTCGACGAAGTCATTGCAGTGGACGGCGCAATGTCCGGCTCATTGTTCATCGCCAAGGAAATCACTTGGCCGGAAATGCCGTTCGCCCAGCCCAAGCTCGTTGAAGACGACGTCAGCATCGCATTCGTTTCCGACACGCACGTCGGCAGCAAGCTGTTCATGCAGGATCAGTTCCAGCGCTTCCTCAACTTCCTGAACGGCAACGGGACGAGGGAAGAACAAGAGATCGCGGGCAAAATCAAGTACGTCGCGTTCGCGGGCGATACCGTTGACGGCGTCGGCATATACCCCTCGCAGGAAAAAGAACTCGTGACGAAAGACATTTACACGCAGTACGAGATTTTCGGCGAGTTCATGAAAAAAATTCCCGAACACATCGAGGTAATAATAATTCCAGGAAACCACGACGCCGTCCGCTTGGCGGAGCCGCAGCCGACTCTACCGCCGGAACTGGTGAAAAACTTGTCGGGCTTGAAAAACGTTCACTTGACGAGCAACCCTGGCTGGGCGGAAGTGCACGGCCTGAAGCTCGTGTTGTACCACGGCGCGGGAATCCACTCGCTCGTCGGCAGCCTGCCCATTCTACGGGGAGCGTACGAAGCGCCTGAAAAAGCGGCGGTTGAAATGCTTCGAAGAAGGCACTTGGACCCAGTTTACGGAGAGGAACCGCTTGCGCCCGAACAGCGGGACTACCTCGTAATCGACGAGCCGCCTGACTTGCTTCACTTCGGCGACTTGCACAAAAACGGCTACGGAACGTACCGCGGCACGCTCATAGTAAACTCGGGGTGCTGGCAGGCGCGCACGGAATACCAGGTGAAGAAAGGCCACCACCCAACTCCCTGCCTGCTGCCTATCTATAACATGAAAACCGGAAATCTCAGAGTGCTGGACTTCAACGCCGAAAAGATAACCGGGACGTGAAAAAAATGGACGAACTGCTGCCGCCGAAGAGAAAAACCCCTTCTCCAAGAGCGTTGCGCAGAATGGAGCAAAAAGCGCTTGCGGAAGCTGAGGAAGCCAGGAGGTACGTCGAATCCCGCGGAGGGCATGAGGCGTTCGAGCGCGAAATGCGCGCGCTAGCAAGAAAACACGGCGGAACCTACGGCCTGCCCCGCGTTCCTCCAGCAAAGCCGTTCGTTGCCGGAAAATACTTCGAGACAGAGCGGCCGCTGGAGAAAATAGAGCCAATCGAAGGAGCGGTTCAAACAAGGGAAGGAATTCTCGCGCTGGAGTTCAAGGCCTTCCGCAACGCAACAATCAAGCCAGGCGACCACCTAGCCTACCTTTCCGCGCACGCGCCCGACCAACTCGAGCTGCCGCTGTACCAAGGAAGGTACCAACGGCAGGAAACGACCGAACCGAAGCCCAAAGAAGTGAAAAAATGACTGAAATAATTTTCGTCCGCCACGGCACAAGCGTCAACAACGAGGAAGACAGGTGGAACAGCTCGCGCGAGAACGACAAGGGACTGACTGAAGCGGGACTCGAGGAAGCCCGGCTGCTGGCGCAGCGCTTGAAGCAAGAAAAGCTCGAAGCCATTTACTGCAGCCCCTTTCCCCGCGCGCTGCAGACGGCGCAGGAAATCAACGCCTTCCACGGACTCGAAATAATTGTCGACGAACGACTGAGGGAAAGAAACGGGGGAGTGCTGGACGGCTTGACGAAACAGGACGGCCGGGAGAAATACGCGAGAGAACACGAGGAGTACGCGAAAAACAAGGCGTACTACCGCTTTCCCGGCGCCGAAACCCACTGCGAAGTCAGGGACAGGGCAAAGCAATTCATTGAAACCGCGAAAAAACACGCGGGAACCGTCCTCGCGGTAACCCACGAGGCAGTTGTGTTCGGCGCGCTGGCAGCCGTTTTCGACGACTTTTCATTCATCTACAAAAACGCGCCGAGGGCGAGCCTGACGCGCGTCAAGCTCGGCTCGAAGCCAGTTCTTGAGTCGTTCGCCGACGACTCGCACCTGAGGATGAAATAATGCCGGTCTGTTCTCCAAACGTGCAAAAATACTTCGACTCCATTACTGCCGAGTTCAAGAAAGCGTACGCTCTGGCGGAAACCGCGAGAAAGAAGGGACTCGACCCGACTGACTTCGTTGAAATCGCTCCCGCAGCGGACGTCGCCGCGCGCGTGGAAGGACTCGTCGGCCCGCCCGGAATCGCCGCGCGAATCCGCGAATTGATTGCAAGCGGAGTAAAACGCGAGCCCGCGTGCTACGAACTATGCAAGGAAATCATTGACGGCAAACACGCGTTCCCCGCTGCAAACGGCCGCGACGCCAAGGAAGCCGCGATAGAACAGGCGGTGCGAACGGCGCTCGCGTTGTTCACGGAAGGAGTCGTGAGCGCGCCAATCGAAGGCGTTTCCAAAATCAAGCTGCGCAAGAACGCGGACGGCAGCGAGTGCGTCGCAGTCTACTTCGCGGGGCCGATCAGGGGCGCGGGAGGAACCGGACAAGCGTTTACCCTTGTTCTCGCCGACTTCTGCAGGCGGTACGCCGGAATCGGGGAATACCGCGCAACCGACGACGAAACCGAGCGCTACGTCGAGGAATCGAATTTGTACGCGTTGAAGACGCGCGCCGGACAATACGTGCCGAAAGACGACGAAGTCCGGCACATCGCGCGCTCCTGCCCCGTTTGCATTGAAGGCGAGCCGACGGAAGATTACGAAGTGAGCGTGCACAAGAACACGTTCGGCGTCGAAACCAACAGAGTCCGTGGCGGAATGTGCCTCGTGCTCAGCGAAGGACTTTGCCTCAAAGCAGCCAAAATCATTAAAATCACCAAAAACGCGGGCTTGGACTGGACTTGGATCGAAAAACTCGTGAAAGTCTCGAAGCAAGAGCAAAGCAAAATGGAACTTAAGCCAGTCGCCAAGTACATGGACGAAATCGTCGCAGGCCGACCCATTTTCGGCTATCCAATGAGGCCAGGCGGCTTCCGCCTCCGCTACGGACGCACGCGCTTCACGGGAATAGCCAGCAAGGCAATCCACCCCGCGTCAATGGCCGTACTCAAAGACTTTCCGGCAACCGGGACGCAGGTAAAGCTCGAGCGGCCCGGCAAAGGCTGCATCGCAACGCCGTGCCACTCCATCGACGGCCCCGTAGTGCGCTTGAAGGGAGGCGAAGTCAAGCAAATCAATTCGCTGGAGGAAGCCCGCGCGCTAGTCGACCAAGTAGAGCAAGTCCTCTTCCTCGGAGATTTGCTGATCAACTACGGCGATTTCTCGAAAGCCAACCACCCCCTCGTTCCGAGCGCGTGGTGCGACGAGTGGTACGAAAAAGAACTTGCGGCAAAAAACGTGAAAAAAACGCGGGAAGAAATCGCGAAAATGAGTTGGGACGAGTCGCTGAAACTCGCTAAAGAACACTCCGTCCCAATCGCGCCCAAGCACACGCTCTGCTGGCACGACCTCACGCCCCAGCAACTAAAAGAACTCGCGGAATGGCTTTGCGCCGAAGGAAAACCGGTTTACGAGTGGTTCGACTTCAAAGAACTGCGCGTAAAAAACGGAAAGCAAAAGGCGTTCCTCGAATTCCTGGGATTACCGCACAAAATACAGCAAATCGAAGGCGAGGAAACAATAGTCGCCGAAAAAGACAAGGCCCTCTCCCTCCTGGTTCCCCTCGACCTCCTACAGAACAAGACGCTGTCCCCCGAAAAATTCAATGCCGCATTTTCGCCGGAAAAAGAAGCGCTGCAGACAGTGAACGAACTCGCCGGCGTCGCAGTAAAGAAAAAAGCAGGCGTTTACGTGGGGGCGTGCATGGGCCGACCCGAAAAGTCGAAGGAACGCCGCATGCAACCCCCGGTACACGCGTTGTTTCCAGTCGGCCTCGAAGGCGGCAAGGGCCGCGACGTCGTAAAAGCAGTCAGGAACCTCAAGGCACGCGCGGAAAACTCGCTTGAAGCAGACGTGGCAGTGCGCGCCTGTCCCTCCTGCGGCCAGAAAACGAGTTCGGC
>JBFMEM010000030.1:0-10514 GCA_040753335.1 Microcaldota archaeon | reverse complement strand
CTCGCCGACGCCGGAAGCAGTCGCGGACGCGGGCGAGCGCGACTTGTTTTTGTTAGCCGCCATGGCTATGGTTTTAATTATTGCAGTTCTCATACTACTCCTGAAGAGGAGAAAGACGTACTCTGAAGCTTAAGCGGCCGTAGTCCAGCCTGGCTAGGACGTCAGATTGCCAATCTGGAGACCCGGGTGGCTTTCCTTTCTTGAAGGGAGAGTCCGGGAATTCAAATCCCGGCGGCCGCATTTTTTGCTGATGTCAAATGACGAAACGCGCGAAGCACGAAAAAACCGAGGCGGTAAAGAAAGAGAAGGCGGACAACAATTGGTTGTACGCAGTGGCCGCAGTCGCCGTAGTCGCCCTCGCCGGAGTGCTTTTCATCCTCTTTTCCCAGCCTGCTCCGGCGCCGCTTCCTTCCAACAATTTTTCAAACGCTTCCGGCGGCGTCAAACTCGAGTTGTTCGTCCGGCCAGGCGAAGCAGGCGCCATGGCGGCCGAAAAGGCGTTGAAGAGTGTTGTCGGCAACTTCGGCAACGCGGTTTTCTTTCAGCCTTACTTTATAGTGTCCTTCAACGGCGTCGACTTCGATGCTCCGGGCGGGGAGGCGGAAGTCGAGAGGGCGAGGCACGAGGCATGCGTGTTCAAAAACCATCCGGCTTCGTTCTTGGCTTACGTTGACTGCGTTAACGACGGAAGCTCGCGCGAAAACTGCGCGCGCCTGTCCGGCGTGGACTTGCAGGCGGCGCGTTCTTGCGAGGAAGGCGGCGACGGGAGGCAGCTGCTCGAGCAGAGCAGCCGCGTCTGCCAGTATCTCCGCGTGCTGGCCTTCAACTCGCCGACGCTGTACGTCAACACCACTCTTTTCCGCGAGCCCATTACCGTGACGTCGGTTTCCAAAGCGGTTTGCGCGGTCAACTCGAGTGCCGCGGCCTGCCGCAACGTTCCCGCCTGCTCGGCCGACTTCGAGTGCCCCCACGCAACGCTCGTCGGCAGGTGCGTTGACGCCGCGCTGCCGGGCGCGCGCTGCGAATTCCTTCAGCCGTCGGCGGTGAACCTGACGGTCTTCACGAGTTCCGAGTGCGGCCCCTGCAACGCCTCGGAGGCGGTTGCCGGACTGCGGAGGCTCTTCAAAGGCCTTTCCGTCACTGAAGCGGACTACGCCACCGAGGAAGGAAAGGAGAGAACGAGGTACTTTGGCTTGCAGGAACTGCCGGCCTTCGTGTTCGACCAGTCCGTGGAGGACGGGGAGTCGTTCGACGCCCTCGAGCCGTCGTTGACGCCTGTGGGGTCGTTTTACGTCATGGGCGTTTCCGGCGGCTTTCGGCAACTCGTTTCGCGCCAGCGCGAAAACAATTCGCTCGTCTTCTTCGCAATGTCTAAGTGCCCTTACACTGCCGTGGCTGAAGCGGTTTTGGCCGGCGTTGCCGAAGCAATTCCCGGCGCGGCTATCAGGGTCAGGTTCGTCGCGGCCCTTGACGAAAACGGTTCAATAATAGCGCCGGGAGGCGTGGAAGAACTGGCTGAGGACAAGCGCCAGGCGTGCGTGCAAAAACTGTTTCCCGAGCACTTCTTCAACTACGCGTTGTGCCGCAACCGCGACTTGAACGCATCTTGGCGGGACTGTGCTTCGGGCTTCAACGCCTCGAGGGTCGCGGAATGCGCGGAGGGAAGCGAGGCCGAGGAAATGCTGAGGCAGGACGCCGAGTTCGCTTCCCAAGCCGGCGCGTCGGGTTCTCCGGTTTACTTGGTGAACAACCAAATCCGTTTTTCAGGCGTGCTCTCGCAGGCGACTCTCGCGAAATACGTTTGCCAAGCCAACGCGGGCCTCGCCGGCTGCAACGCTTCCCTCCCGGCCGCGCCGCAGGACGCGCCTTCGCACGGGTGCGCCATGTCCATCGCGCGCAGCGGTTAAGCAAAGCAGTTAAATAGGCTGGCTGAAAAAGTCTTTTTCGAGTTGGTTTTGAATGGGATTTGGTTCTCTTGTTTCGTACGCGTTCGAGGCCTACCTCCGCAACATTAAGCTGATCAGTTTCTTCAGCATTCCGTTCCTCATAGTTTTTCCGCTTGCGCTTGCCATGCCCAACTTTACTGCGCTGGGCGGAATTTTTCTGCGCTTCGCCAGCATCCAACGCGACCTGAGCCTCTTGGACGGCGTGCTCATCCTCGCGGCGCTAGTGATTTCCCTGCTGTTGTTCTCACTCGCGATAGTGGCGGTAAACCTGTTGATAAAATCCCAGCGCACCCTCCTTCGCCTGACTTCGCACGACGTGGAGGCAATAGAGTCGGGTACCTTCAAGCTGTTCTGGATCTACGCGATAGTGTTCGCGTTCGTGCTCGCCGTCAACTACGCCCTCTACGACTACGGCCTGCATTCGACGCTCGGCGCCCTGATTTCCTTCGTCGCAGCGGCAGCAGTTTTCTTCGCCCCCCAGGCGATAGTGATCGACGGCGTCGAGCTGAGGCACGCAATAGGCCGGAGCGTTTCAGTTGCCTTGCGCCGCCTGCCTTACTTCCTCGGTCTCTTGGTCGTCGCCGGCGTTTTGCTGCTGGTGAACGGCTGGATTTTCTTGGAATTAGGCAACTCGCTGGGCGAAGCCGCGCTGTACGCCCGCTATGCCGCGATAGTCGTCAACGCGTTGTTCATTCTCCCGTTCGTCGAGTGCCTCAAGACGCAAGTCTACCTGAGCAAGTACACTATACTGACTTGATGCCGGCTTTGCTGCGTCAACTGGCGGCACGAAAAAGGGCGTTTTCGCTTTGGCCAACGTACTGTTACTCGCTGAAAAACCCCAGGCAGCCGCGAAAATAGCCGCGGCGCTGGCGGAAGGGCAGCCGCGGCAACTGCGCAGGAAACAGACTTACTGGTTCGAGTTCGAGCGCGGCGGAAACCACTTGTTCGTCGTCCCTGCAGTCGGCCACTTGTACGGCTTGCGTTCCACCGAGAAAGGCTATGGCTACCCGTCGTTCGAAGTCGAGTGGGCGCCCTCGTCGGAAATAAGCAAGACAAGCGCCTTCACCAAAGACTACCTGAAAAACATTGAAGCCCTCTCGAAGAAAGCCGACGAGTTCGTCGCCGCGACCGACTGGGACTTGGAGGGAGAAGTCATTGCCGCTAATATTCTGGAGTACGGCTGCGGCGTAAAAAACCCGAAGAGAATGTATTTCTCGACGTTAGTCGCCGAAGACTTGGTTGACGCGTTCGAAAACGCCAAGCCGCAGGACAAGAAAGCAGTTGAAGCGGGCCGCACCCGCCACGAAGTCGACTGGATTTGGGGCATCAACCTTTCAAGGGCCCTGATGGCCGCGATAAAGAAAGCCGGAGCCTTCCGCGTCATGAGCGTCGGCCGCGTGCAGGGCCCCGCGCTTGCGCTTCTCGCGAAAAAGGAGAAGGAAATTGCGGCGTTCAAGCCCGAGCCCTACTGGCAGTTGTTTGCACACGAGCTTCCGCACGAACTCAGGTTCACTCACGAGGAAGACAAGTTCTTCGAAAAAGAAAAAGCGCAGGCCGCCTACGAAAACAGTTTGGCGGGGCAAAAAAACGCGCGCGTCACTTCAGTCGAGAAAAAAGAGTACAGACAATCGCCTCCCGCGCCGTTCGACTTGACTACGCTGCAACTGGAGGCCTACCGCGCCTTCGGCCTGCCGCCCACCCAAACTCTTCAAGTGGCCCAAGAGCTTTACGAAGCCGCGGCCATCAGCTATCCCCGGACGGCGTCGGAAAAACTGCCTGCGAAACTTAACTTGCAGAAAATAATTTCAAAGCTCGCGGAAAACCCCGCTTACGCCGACTTGGCTAAAAAACTGATTTCCGGAAAGAGGTTCAAGCCGCACGAGGGAAAGAAGGAAGACCCCGCTCACCCATGTTTTCCCGCAGATACAGTCATTCAGTTGGCCGACGGCATCGAAAAAAGTTTTGAAGAACTTACTGAAAACGCCAAATGGCGTTTTGACCGCGAACATAAAAGTTTCTACTCGCCGTGTGCAGAAGACGTGTGGGTTCTTGCTTGGAATGCTCGGAACGGCGCGATTGCGCACGCGGAAGTAAACGGTTTTTGGCGTACTCCCTCTCCGTTTGCCAACTTATTGAAAATCACGTTAGAGAGCCGAGAATCAGTGGTTTTAACGCCTAATCACGAAGTGGGTCGCTTCAACGGTAAAAGCATCGAATTCGTGCAAGCGCGTTCCTTGAAAGAGGGGGATGTTCTGGCGATGAAGCCGTGCATCAGAAAAACTCGCCGCAAAATAATTTTAACAGAGAAAGAATTCGTATGCGCTTACTCGCGTGAACAACGTTCTGCATTTGAGTGCAAAGTAACTAAGGATTCGCCGCCTCCGGCTAGCAGAAAAACCATTGAAAAAATGCGCAACTTTTTTCCGCTGTATTCGGATTCGCAGCGGGCCGTGCTCTTGGCGCGCCTTGTCGGCCACCTTGTTGGCGACGGGCATATTGCGTACGAAAAAGCGGGCGGCCGCCGAAACCGTTTTCCAAAAAGCATGTTTTTGTCCGACGTTAACGGCTTGGCAGAACTATTGAGAGACATTCGCGAACTTGGTTTCTCAACCAATAAGCCGATAAAACGCGGCAAAGTACTCGTGTGTTTTTCTAGCAATGCCGCCTTGAACCGTGTGTTAATAGCGTTGGGCGCGCCTTGCGGCGACAAGGTAGTTTCAAAATTTTCAATACCTGCCTGGATAGAGGAAAATGCAGAGCTATCGCGGGCGTTCCTTCAGGCATATTTGGGAGCGGAGCTTGCAAAACCGCAGGCTAACAGTCGTAATCCCCGCGACTTACGAGAACTAACCGTAGTAATGAGCAAAGTTGCGGAAACACTCGATTCGGGCAAGCATTTCTTTAAACAATTAAAAAGAGGACTGGCTCGCTTTGGAATCGAAACTTCTAAAATTAAAGTGCGTTCTAAAAGCATGCGTACTAAAGACGGAAAGCAAACCTATCAACTCAGTTTTTACATAAACAACCAACGCGAAAATCTCCTGCGCTTCTTTACTGAAGTTGGCTATGCTTACTGCGGCTACAAGGAACAACTAGCCGAAAAAGCCACGGCATATCTTCTTGCTAGGAAAGTAGAAACGCAAAAAAGAGCGCGCGCTCGCAATCAAGCAAAGTTGTTATACCGGCGCGGCAGTAATGCTGCGGAAATAGCAAGGCAATTGAATATGCCTCACTCTACGGTCAAAGGATGGCTCTTTTGTTCGAAAGGCGGAAAAGACTCAGAACACGTTCCAATTGCGCTACTAAAGGAATGGCGGCATTTTCACGGCAACGCAAGCAAAATGAGGTATGCTTCAGTAGCGACAGTAAGCATAAAACGAAGCCCCCGTTTCGTCTACGATCTTGAAGTCAAAGGCTGTCACACTTACTTTGCGAACAGTCTGCTTGTGCACAACTGCGTGCACCCGACCGGCCAAAAACCCGGTTCCCTGCCGGACTACCAGCGCAAGGTCTACGACTTGGTCGTAAAACGTTTTCTCGCCTGCTTCGCGCCCGAGGCAAAACGCGAGTCGGCAACGGTGCGCATTGCACTCGGCTCCGAGCCTTACGCCGTTTCGGGCGCGCGCACGGTCGAACCCGGCTGGATAGAGTTCTACGCGCCTTACGCCGACTTCGACGAAGTGACGCTTCCGCCGTTCAAGCAAGGCCAGCAAGTCGAGATAGAGAAGGTCGAAATGGCCGAGAAGGAAACCCAGCCGCCGAAGCGGTACACGCAGGCTTCGCTGGTCAAGAAACTCGAAGACCTCGAACTGGGAACCAAGGCGACTCGCGCTGCAATCATCCAGACTCTTTTCGACCGCGGCTACGCCGTCGGCAAGAGCATCGAAGCCACTCCCTTGGGAATGACGGTCTACGACGCGCTGCACAAGAGCTCGCCGGAAATCCTGAGCGAGGAAATGACGCGCGGCTTGGAAAAAGAGATGGACGAAATACAGGAAGGGCGCCAGTCGCATGACGCCGTCGTCGCGGACTCGCGCAAGGAATTGGCGGCCATCCTGTCGAAGTTCAAGCCGAAGGAAGAGGCGGTCGGGCAGGAGCTGATGAAGGGCCTGCGCAGCACGCAGTACGCTGCGGCAGTGCTCGGCAAGTGCAGCAAGTGCGAGAAAGGAATGCTCGTTCTCCGCAGAAGCAAGTTCGGCTACTTCGTGGGCTGCAACGCCTACCCCGCCTGCCGCAACCTCTACCCCTTGCCGAAGGAAGCGGTTGCCAAGCCTACGGGTAAGACGTGCGAAAAGTGCGGCACGCCCATCGTGACTATACTTAGGAAGGGAAAGCGGCCTTTCAGAATGTGCCTCGATACTAAGTGTGAGACGAAGAAAAACTGGGGCAGGAAAGAAGAGGGCTAGCTTTTTTTACCAAACCTTTTTTCAAAATACCCGCCGGGAGTGACTTGCTTCCAGCCGTAGCGCGGCATGAACCTTGCGGCAGTGTCTTTGTTGAAGAAAGCCTGCACCCTCGGAAAGCCGGCAGCTTCCGCAATTTCTTCATGCAGCCTCATCAAAAGAAGGCCTATGCCGCGTAGGCGGTAGGAGTAAACGCGTCGGCCTGCGGGCCGCTGGGCGGCCTGGAGGACGGTTTCCAACTTGTCTGAAAAGGAACGCGATTCCGCGCGCATTCTGCGAATCTGCTCCCATTTTGCGCTGCGTTCGACGGCCGAGGACTTTTCGAGCCCCCGCTGTAGTTCCGCGATTCTTTTCTCAAGCTCTCGCCCGCGGAAGTGCTCGGCGGCCTTTCCTGAAAGCGCGTAAGGCCGTACCGCAAGCGAATATATCTCGGGCACGCCGTAACGCGGGTGGGGAGCCAGCATGGTCGACGCGGCCACCGGCGACTCTTCGCCCGCCGGCGACACAGTGAAAACCCTTGTTTCCCCGAACGGACGGGCGAGGTTCTCTTTTCTTACCGCCAAGAGGTTTCCCTTGTGCGCCGGGTCTGCAAGCAGGTGCACCAGCCGCCCTCGTTTTTTCTCACGCTGATGACCCTGCCCTCGTGAGAAACTATCCAGTAACTCCGTCTCTCCTCAGGCGCCTTCTTGAGGGCCAGCGCCGCAAACCGGGGGCGCGAAAACACCTTGAGCTCGTGGCGCCCGTATTCGAGTTCGACCCTTTGCATGCAACCAGTGCAAGAAACATTTTCCTCGCACCAATAAAAGGGAGACGCCGCGCGACACCGAAAGGCTTAAATTTGTTATTATCTAAATTTGCGATAATATGATTTCAAGATTAGATATTGCGCAGATGGAGCACCTCTTCGGCTCGAGGACTAGGGCGGCGTTGCTGGCAAAGCTCCTGCAGCAGCCGAGCGAGAGCTTCTACCTCCGCGAGCTCTCGAAGGAACTCGAACTGGCGTTCAGCGCCGTGCACCGCGAGATGGAGAACCTTGAGAGGCTCGGCCTAGTCCTGGAAGAGAGGCGGGGCCGCGAGAGGTTTTTCTGCGTCAACCGCGGCTCGCCCGTCGCGCGGGAGTTGCGCCGCGTATTCATCTGCTACAGAATCAGGAAGTGAGCTGCTTGTACGTTGAACTTGACCCGAGGCTTTCGGCGCGCGAAAACGTCGCCCATTACTATCAGCAGGCGAAGGAGTTGAGGCGAAAGCGCGAACGGATAGCCAAGGCAATGGATGAACTGCGGGAGCGCATTACCGCGCTGGAAAAAACCTCCGCCGAGGAAGCCGCTGTGAGGCCGGCGGTGCGCGTCAAGGCCGCCCGGGAAAAACAGTGGTTCGAAAAATTCCGTTGGCTGCGGACTTCCGGCGGATTTCTCGCACTGGCCGGGAGGGACGCGAAGCAGAACGAGTTGCTCGTGGCAAGGCACTTGGAGCCAAGCGACTTGTTTTTCCACGCCGACGTGCACGGCGCGCCGGCAACCATTCTAAAAAACGGCCAGAACGCTTCCGAAAACGACTTGAGAGAGTGCGCCGAATTCGCCGGCGCTTATTCGAGCGCGTGGAAGGCGGGTCACGGCGCGGTAGACGTTTACTGCGTGAAGCCCGACCAGGTGAGCAAGTACTCGCACGGCGAGTACGTTGCCAAGGGCGGCTTCATGATCCGCGGCGAAAGAAAGTGGTTCCGCGGCCTGCCCCTCCGCCTCCGCTTGGCGGTAGTCGATGAAAGGGCCGCGGTCGTGCCTCGGACTGCTTCCGAGGGCGTCGAAGTAGTTCCCGGCGGCTACAAGAAGGCCGTCGTCGCGGAAGGCGTTAAAAAAAACCTGGGCGTAATTTCTTCCGACGAAGTTCTTGCGCTACTGCCAGGCGATTGCGAGTTGTTGAATGCTTAAAAGGTGGTTTCGTGAGTGAAAAAAAGGAAATAGAGTTGAAGGTTTCCGAAGCGCTTCAAATCGATTACGCAAAACGCGTCGCGCGTTTGGACTCCGCGTCGCGCAAGGCCGTCGGCGTCACTACCGGCGACGTCGTCGAGATAGCGGGCAAGCGCTCGAGCGCGGCCATCGTCCTGCCCGCGCACCCGGGCGACGAGGGACTCGGCATAATCCGCATAGACGGAATCCTACGCACCGACACGGGCGTGGGTTTGGGGGACCGCGTGCGCGTGCGCAAGGCCGAGATTAAGGAAGCTAAGAAGATAGTGCTCGCGCCCCAGCAGCCCTCGCGGTACGCGCCCGGCTTCGGCGACTACGTGAAGAAAACGCTGGTTGGAAAACCGCTTGCGAAGGGCTACGCCGTTTCCGTGAGCGTGTTCGGAACCAATTTTCCGTTCGCGGTGGCGCAGACGGTTCCCCAGGGAATCGTGTTGGTTAACGCCGAGACCGAAATCGTGCTCAAGGAAGAGCCGATGAAGGAACTCGGCAAAATTGCAACCGTCACTTACGAGGACGTCGGTGGCTTGAAGGAAGAAGTGCAGAAAATAAGGGAAATGATCGAATTGCCGATGCGCCACCCCGAGTTGTTCGAGCGCTTGGGCATAGAACCGCCGAAGGGAGTCCTCGTCTACGGCCCTCCGGGCACGGGCAAGACGCTGTTAGCCAAGGCAGTTGCTAACGAGAGCGAAGCGCACTTTATTACGATTGCAGGGCCGGAAATTGTGTCGAAATTCGTGGGGGAGGCTGAAGAGAGGCTGCGAAGCATTTTCCAGGAAGCAGAGCAAAATGCGCCGTCGATTGTTTTCATCGACGAAATCGACGCCATCGCGCCAAAACGCGAGGAAGTAGTTGGCGAAGTAGAAAAAAGAATCGTGAGCCAACTGCTCTCGAGCATGGATGGACTCAAGAGCAGGGGATCCGTCGTCGTGATTGCTGCTACCAACCGGCCTCACTCGATTGACCCCGCGCTGCGGAGGCCTGGCCGCTTCGACCGCGAAATCGAGATAGGCGTGCCGGACAAGAAGAGCCGCAAAGAAATATTGTTGATTCACACGCGCGGCATGCCTTTGGCGAAGGACGTGAGCCTCGACGACCTTGCCGCGGTTACCCACGGCTTCGTCGGAGCGGACTTGCAGAGCTTGTGCAAGGAAGCGGCGATGAAGGTGCTGCGCAGGATTCTGCCTAAAATCAACCTCGAGGAAGCTATTCCGCCAAAGATTCTCGAAGAGCTTACTGTCACGCGCCACGACTTCGACGCCGCGCTGCGTGAAGTAAGGCCTTCCGCAATGCGCGAAGTGCTCGTGGAAGTCCCGAACGTCAAGTGGGAGCAGATCGGCGGGCTTGAGAAAATAAAGCAGGAACTGCGCGAGGCGGTTGACCTGCCCCTCAAGAAGCCGGAAGTATTCGAGCGCATGGGCATCCGCCCCGTTCGAGGAATACTGTTGTTCGGCCCGCCCGGCACTGGGAAGACTTTACTCGCAAAGGCAGTTGCTACTGAGAGCGAAGCGAACTTTATCGCGATACGCGGTCCGGAACTCATAAGTAAGTGGGTTGGCGAAAGCGAGAAGGGATTGCGCGAAATATTCCGCAAGGCTCGCTTGGTAGCGCCAGCAATAGTTTTCTTTGACGAAATCGATTCGCTCGCCCCCTCGCGCGGCGGCGATGAAGGAACGCACGTCATGGAGCGCGTCGTCAACACTCTCTTGGCGGAGATGGATGGCTTGCAGACGCTGAAGAACATAGTAGTAATCGGTGCAACCAACCGAGTGGACATAGTCGACCCCGGTCTGCTTAGGCCGGGACGGTTTGACAAGCTCTTGGAAGTGCCAGCGCCTGACGCCGAGGCGCGGCTGGCTATTTTCAAGGTGCACACCAAGGGAATGCCATTGGCTCAGGACGTCGACTTCAGAGACTTAGTTAGAAAGACGGATGGCTACAGCGGCGCCGACATCGAGGCCTTGTGCAGGGAAGCTGGAATGGTTGCGTTGCGCGAGGACTTGGAAGCCAAGCACGTTGCCACAAAACACTTCCAGAAAGCGCTTCAAATGGTTCGGCCGACGCTAGTGCAGCCCCAGCGCAAGGAAGCCAGGCGGGGCTACGAGTGAGGTTAACGAAAAATGAATTTGAGGCTGATGGGTTATTCCTTCGTGGTGCTAGCGTGTGCTGCCGCGCTTTCCTACGCCTTTTCCTTCCAGGGC